>NZ_JAPCIQ010000028.1:0-46048 GCF_027707405.1 Aeromonas sp. QDB68
CGATTGGATCGGACATACTGAGTACAGTGAAACCAGAATAGAGCAATTAGATCACATCTTTAATCTGATTGGTATGACAGGTGCGGGAAGAGCGAGGCGGGCATAAAAAAAGCCGACCCCGGGGGTCGGCTTTTGCACGGTGCGAGTAGGCGGGTCGCCTTAGAACTCGGCGGTGCGGGGAGTACGGGGGAAGGGGATCACGTCGCGCACGTTGCCCATGCCGGTCACGTAGACCACCAGGCGCTCGAAGCCCAGACCGAAGCCGGAGTGGGGCACGGTGCCATAGCGACGCAGATCGCGGTACCACCAGTAGTCTTCCTTGTTCAGGCCCATCTCGGCCAGACGGGCATCCAGCACCTCGAGGCGCTCTTCACGCTGGGAGCCGCCGATGATCTCGCCGATCCCCGGGGCCAGTACGTCCATGGCGGCAACGGTCTTGCCGTCGTCGTTGAGGCGCATGTAGAAGGCCTTGATGTCCTTCGGGTAGTTCTTCACCACCACCGGGGACTTGAAGTGCTCCTCGGCCAGGTAGCGCTCGTGCTCGGAGGAGAGGTCGATGCCCCAGGAGACCGGGAACTCGAAGCTCTTGCCGCAGTTTTGCAGCACGTCGATGGCGTCGGTGTAGTCAATCTGGGCGAAGTCGGAGGCGACGAAGCGCTCCAGACGGCCGATGGCGTCCTTGTCCACGTGCTGGGCGAAGAACTCCAGATCGTCGCGGCGCTCGGTCAGCACGGCGTTGAAGACGTACTTCAGCATGGCTTCGGCCAGGGCGGCGTTGTCTTCCAGATCGGCGAAGGCCACTTCCGGCTCCACCATCCAGAACTCGGCCAGGTGGCGGCTGGTGTTGGAGTTTTCGGCGCGGAAGGTCGGGCCGAAGGTGTAGACCTTGGACAGGGCGCAGGCGTAGGTTTCGACGTTCAGCTGGCCGGACACGGTCAGGAAGGTCTCCTTGCCGAAGAAGTCCTTGTCGTAGTCCACCTTGCCTTCGGGGGTGCGCGGCAGGTTTTCCATGTCCAGGGTGGAGACGCGGAACATCTCGCCGGCCCCTTCAGTGTCGGAGGCGGTGATGAGGGGCGCCGCGATCCAGAGGTAGCCCTGTTCGTGGAAGAAGCGGTGAATGGCCTGGGAGAGGCAGTTGCGAACCCGGGTCACGGCACCGACGATGTTGGTGCGGGCACGCAGGTGGCCCTGCTCGCGCAGGTACTCGATGCTGTGGCGCTTGGCAGACATGGGGTAGGTGTCCGGATCTTCGACCCAGCCCACCACCTTGACCTCGGTGGCCTGCAGTTCGAACGCTTGGCCGCTGCCCTGGGACTCGACCACGGTGCCGGTCACTTCGACGGAGCAAGCTGTGGTCAGACGTTGCACTTCATTCTCGTAATTGGCCAGGGTATTGGGGGCGACGGCCTGCACCGGATGGAAGCAGGAGCCATCGGAAACGGCCAAAAATGAGATCCCCGCCTTGGAATCGCGGCGGGTCCGGATCCACCCTTTCACAGTCAGGGTGGTGCCGACCGAATACTTACCGGCCAGCACATCAACTACGGATGCGTGCGTCATCGAAATATTGTCTCCAGCTTGTTCTTGCAGCGCTATTTGCAACACTAGGGGTCTGGCCCGGGCGCAGTTGGCCCACCATGGCAGACTAAGCCGTTCATCTTACCCGCGCAGGTTTGATAAACAAGCAAAAATGTCGGACCCTTGCGGGGATTTCCCCATGCATAGTGCATGGATCATGGCGGCTGGACGGGGGTGAGGGTGAAGGAGCGCAGGCGGGGGCCGGATGGCTGGATACGGGTGTTGCAGGGGCTGGTGATCCTCTGCTGGGGCGGCTTTGTCGCCCTGCTCTCCCTCTATCACTTCGCCCGGCCAGAGGTGGCTTACGGCTTTCTGGTCTATGGGGGCGTCAAGGTGCGCCAGAGCTGGGACCCCCTGCTTACCCCCTGGCTGGAGCGCGGGCTCTGGGGTTGCTGCCTGCTGACCCTGGTGGTGCTGGTGCTGGCCCGTGGCCGCAGCCGTCGGCAGGAAGATGCCCGCCACGTCAATCTCTTCATCCTGCTGCTGATCCTGGTGGCCTGCCTGCTGCTTTACTACCGGGGCTGAGGGCCGTCGCCGTCATCCAGCCCCTGAGAGGCGGGGCGCTTGCCTATCTGGCGCTCCACGCTGTCGAGCATCTGGTTGTAGGCGAGCGCCACCCGGCCAATCTCGTCCCCTTCATCCCCCTCCAGCCTGTGGCCGAAGTCGTTGCGATCGGTGGCCTCCTCCATGGAGCGGGTCAGCTGGTTGAGGGGGCGGACTATCCAGGTGCGGATGACCCAGAGGGTGAGCAGGAGTCCCAGCCCGAAGATGAGGGTGAGGCTCAGGGCCGAGGTGAGGATGTTCTGCTCCACCCGGGTAAACAGGGTGTCGAGGGAGTAGTCAAAACGCACCGCCCCCAGCACGGTGTTTTCCGGCACCTGGTGGCAGCTGGTGCAGTCGGTACCGCGAAAATCCTTTCTGGCCAGCAGCGGGCGGGTCACCACCAGCCGGCTGTGCATGCCGTCATGCTCTACCTCCAGGCTCCCCTTGCCCGCCAGCGCCAGGGCATCGTACCTGTCCTTCGGGGCCTCGACGTCACGGCCCGGCCCGTACTGCTTGTTGACCGCCGCCCCGCGCACGATGCGGGCATCTTCCACGTGGGCGTGATGGAGAAACTTGGCGCGCAGGGTGTCGCGGGCGTCCATCTTGCCGGTCAGCATCAGCATGTTGAGGCCGTCGAAGTAGGCCTCGGTCTGCTCGCGGCTCTGCTCCTTGATGAGGGTCAGGATGAGGTCACGCTCGCGCACCGCCTGATAGGCCGCGGAAAACACCAACACCATGGAGAAGATGAAGAGCAGGAAGAAGTTGATCTTGGCAGCAATGGAGAGGCGCATGGGGCTGGTACATCTGTTGGGTAAAACCCGCGCAGTCTACTCTCCTCGCCGGACGGGTTTTGGTGTCTTGCTCACATTCTGATGAAAAAGCGCCGAAAGGCCCTGCGTTCTCATGCAGGGCCCGTTCATCCGGACTCAATATTCGCCGATGGTGATGGCCTCGTGGATGGCGCCGGTCAATACCCGCAGCTCCTCGGGGGTGATGACGAAGGGGGGCATTAGGTAGATGAGCTTGCCAAAGGGACGGATCCAGGCGCCCAGCTCCACGAACTTGCGCTGGATGCGCGCCACGTCCACCCGCTCCTTCATCTCCACCACCCCGATGGCGCCGAGCACCCGCACATCCGCCACTGCCGGGTGCAGGGTCAGTTCCACCAGTTCGGTTTTGAGTTGGTGTTCGATGGCTTGCACCCGCGCCTGCCACGGGGAGGCGAGCAGCAACTCGATGGAGGCGTTGGCTACCGCGCAGGCAAGCGGGTTGCCCATGAAGGTGGGGCCGTGCATGAAGACGCCTGCCTTGCCGTCACACACGGTGCGAGCCACATGTTCGGTCGTGAGCGTGGCCGACAGCGTCAGATAGCCGCCGGTGAGCGCCTTGCCCAGGCACATGATGTCGGGGCTGATGCCGGCCCAGTCGCAGGCAAAGAGCTGGCCGGTGCGGCCAAAGCCGGTGGCTATCTCGTCGGCAATCAGCAGCAGGCCGAATTCGTCGCACAGGGCGCGCACCCACTGCAGGTAGCGGGGGTGGTAGAAGCGCATGCCGCCCGCCCCCTGGACGATGGGTTCGAGCACGATGGCGGCGATTTCCTCGTGATGATCCGCCACCAGGGTGGCCAGCTCCACCACGCTCTGCTCGTCCCACTGAGCGTGGAAGCGGCAGCTTGGCGCTTCGACGAAATGGTGTTCGGGCAGGAAGCCCTGGTAGAGCTCGTGCATGCCGCCATCGGGATCGCACACGCTCATGGCGCCGAAGGTGTCGCCGTGATAGCCGCCCCGAAGGGCAACGAATTTGGCGCGGGGCGTCCCTTTGGCATGCCAGTACTGCTGGGCCATCTTGAGGGCCACCTCCACCGCCACCGAGCCGGAATCCGCCAGAAAGACCCGATCCAGCCCCTTCGGGGTGATCTCCACCAGTTTGCGGCAGAGCTCGACCGCCGGGGCATGGGTCAGGCCGCCAAACATCACGTGGGACATCTTGCCGAGCTGGGCGGTGGCGGCCGCGTCCAGTTCCGGCACCTGATAGCCGTGAACGCAGGCCCACCAGGAGCTCATGCCATCCACCAGCTCGCGCCCGTCCGTCAGGGTGAGGGTCACCCCTTTGGCGCTGGCCACTTCATAGCAGGGCAGGGGATGGGTGAGGGAGGTATAGGGGTGCCAGACGTGGTGCAGGTCGAATTCTTGGTTGGTCATTTTGTGTTCTATTGTCAATTGATTTGATCTGGTCGGTGTTGACAGTCTACGCGTGCTCTCTACACTAGCCAACAATTTCAGCCACTTGGCTTCGCGCACGCCCTGGCGTCGCGCTGTCCAGCTGGCGGGTCTTGCGGCGAACGCTCTCTTGAGCGCGGCGCAGGATCCCACCAATAACAACCGGAAGCCATGTATGAATGCTCTCACCGCGGGTGCCCACGCCCTTCGTCACGACTGGACCCTGTCCGAGGTTCAGGATCTCTTTGCCCTGCCATTCAACGATCTGCTGTTCCAGGCCCAGACGGTGCACCGTGCCCATTTCGACCCGAACGAGGTGCAGGTAAGCACCCTGCTCTCCATCAAGACCGGGGCCTGCCCGGAAGATTGCAAATATTGTCCCCAGAGCGCTCGCTACCACACCGGGCTCGAGACCGAGCGGCTGATGGAGGTGGAAAAAGTGCTGGAGCGGGCCCGGGAGGCCAAGGCCAACGGCTCGTCCCGCTTCTGCATGGGGGCGGCCTGGCGCAACCCGAAAGAGAAGGACATGCCCTACATCCTGCGCATGATTGAAGAGGTGCGCGGGCTCGGCATGGAGACCTGCATGACGCTCGGGATGCTGACCGCCGATCAGGCGGCGCGTCTCGGGGCGGCGGGGCTCGATTACTACAACCACAACCTCGACACCTCGCCGGAGTTCTACGGCGACATCATCACCACCCGCACCTATCAGGACAGGCTCGACACCCTGGAGCATGTGCGCGGCGCCGGCATGAAGGTCTGCTCCGGCGGCATCGTCGGCATGGGGGAGCAGGCGAAAGACCGTGCGGGCCTCTTGATGGCGCTGGCCAATCTGCCGCGCCACCCGGAGAGCGTGCCCATCAACATGCTGGTCAAGGTGAAGGGGACGCCCCTGGAGAACCAGGAGAACCTGGACCCGTTCGAATTTATCCGCACCATCGCCGTGGCGCGCATCATGATGCCGGCCTCCCACGTGCGCCTCTCCGCCGGGCGGGAGAAGATGAACGAGCAGATGCAGGCCATGTGCTTTATGGCCGGGGCCAACTCCATCTTCTACGGCTGCAAGCTGCTGACCACCCCCAATCCGGACGAGAACAGCGACATGCAGCTCTTCAAGCGCCTTGGCATTCGCCCCGCCCAGCGGGCCCAGAAGCCGGATCAGGTTCAAGAGGAGGAGCTGCTGGCCGAGGTGAACCGCCAGAGCGAGCCGAGCGAACTCTTCTACGATGCCACCCGTTCCCGCGCAGATGTCCTCCGTCCATGATGACGCCCGTTGTTACCGGCCCCTTTGCCCTGGGGGAGGCGCTGGCCGAGCGTGAACAGGCCACCCTGCTGCGCCGACGCACCCCGGTGGATGTGGCGAGCGGTGGGCGGATCCGGGTCGGGGGGCGTGATTACCTCAACGTCTCTGGCAACGACTACCTGGGCCTTGCGGGTCACCCCGCCATCAAGGCCGCCTTCACGGCGGGGGTGGCGCAATATGGCGCAGGGGCAGGCGCCTCGCCCCTGGTGACGGGTTACAGCCGCGCTCACCAGCAGCTGGAAGAGACGCTTGCCGACTGGCTCGGCGTGGAGGCGGTGCTGCTGTTCAACTGTGGCTTCTCCGCCAATCAGGCGGTGCTCAAGGCCCTGCTCGGCAAGGATCACCTGCTGTGGCAGGACAAGCTCAACCACGCCTCCCTGCAGGAGATGGGGAGCCAGCTCCCCTGCAAGATGAAGCGCTTCGGCCACAACGACATGGCGGCCCTTGAGCGGCTGCTTGAGCCAAACCGGGGCCTGATCGTCTCGGAAGGGGTCTTCAGCATGGACGGGGATCAGGCCCCCTGGGCTGAGCTGGCAACACTCGCATCCCGAAGCGGCAACTGGCTGATGATTGACGATGCTCACGGCCTCGGCGTGCTGGGTGCCGAGGGGCGCGGCACCCTGGCGGCCCAGGGGGTGAACCCGGCCAGCGTACACATCCAGATGGGGACCTTCGGCAAGGCGCTCGGGGTGGCCGGCGCCTTTGTGGGGGGCAGTCGCGAGCTGGTGGAGTACCTGGTCAATTTTTCCCGCCACTATGTCTACAGCACCCATATGCCCCCCGCCCAGGCGTGCGCCGTGCGCCAGAGCATCGAACTGGTACGCGTAGCCGACGAGGCCCGTGCCCACCTGGCTCGCCTTGTCGCCCGGTTCCGGCAGGGGGCGCAGGCGCTCGGCTGGCGGCTTGGGGCAAGTGATACCCCCATCCAGCCGTTGCTGGTGGGGGAGAGCGTCGCTGCCCTGCAACTGGCCGAGCGGCTGCGGGAGTGCGGTGTCTGGGCTGGCGCCATCCGCCCGCCCACGGTGCCGGTCGGCACGGCGCGCCTTCGCATCACCCTGTGCGCCGCCCATGGCGAAGATGACGTGGATCGCCTGCTCGAGGCCCTGGGGCCCCGCCCATCCACTGAAGAGAGAGGGGGCGCCCATGGTGCATGAGCGTTTCCAGTCGGTGGACAAGGCACAGCTCGCCCGCCGCTTCGGAGCGGCGGCCCGCCACTACGACGCCCACGCCCGCTTCCAGCAGGAGGTGGGGCAGTCGCTGCTGGCGCGCATGGACGAGGGGGGCGTGAAAGAGGTGCGCTCAGGGGCCGGGCTGGATCTGGGTTGCGGTACCGGTTTCTTCCTGCCTGCCCTGGCGCCGCGCTGCGAGACGCTGACCGGGCTGGATCTCGCACCCGGCATGCTGGCCCAGGCGGCCCTTCGCGGCAGCGGAGCCCGCCTGGTGTGCGGCGATGCGGAGGGGCTGCCCTTTGCCGACCAGAGCCTGGACTGGGTCTTCTCCAGCCTGGCCCTGCAGTGGTGCGAGCGGCCGGCCCAGGCCTTTGCCGAGCTCAACCGGGTGCTCAAACCCGGTGGCCAGGTCTTCTTCTCGACCCTGCTTTCGGGGTCACTGTGGCAACTGCGGGAGGCCTGGCGGGCCGTGGATGGTCGTGACCATGTCAATCGCTTCCTGACGTTGCCCCAGTTGCAGCAGGCGGCCCGTGACGGGGGCTTCGAGGCCCCGGCACTCTGCCCGCTGACCTGGTCCCTCGCCTACCCGGCGCTCAGTGGACTGCTGCGCGACCTCAAGGGGATAGGTGCGAGCCAGGTCAACGACGAGCGGTCTGCGGGCCTGGGTCATCGCCAGCGCCTGGTGCGACTGGGGGAGGCCTACGAGCGCCACCGTCAACCGGACGGCCTGCTGGCCGCCAGCTACGAGGTCTGCCTCGGGCGCCTGGTGCGGCGCTGACACAAAAAGACCCGGCGCACCCACCCCTTCAGCGGCAGGACGCGCGCCTGCCTTTCACCATGGATATCGGGGCGCCTCTGCGCCCCTGCACTGCATCGAGGAATCATCATGGGGACATCCTATTTCATCACGGGTACGGACACCGACGTGGGCAAGACCCTGGTGGCCCGCACCCTGTTGCTGGCGCTTGCCGCCAGAGGCATTCGCTGCGCCGGGTACAAACCGGTGTCGGCGGGCTGCACCCGCACCCCGGAGGGGCTTCGCAATCTGGATGCCTTGCTGTTGCAGCAGGCGGCCACGGTTGCGCTGCCCTACGAGCAGGTCAATCCCTATGCCTTCGAGCCGCCCATCGCCCCCCATATCGCCGCCCGTGAGCGGGGGGTGAGCATCCCCTTCGAGGGGCTGTCCGCCGGCTTGCGGGAGATTGAGGGAGCTGGGGCCGATCTCGTCATTGTCGAAGGGGCGGGGGGCTGGTTCCTGCCGCTGGATCATCAGCGTCTGCTCTCGGAGTGGGTCGCCCAGGAGCGGCTGCCGGTGATCCTGGTGGTGGGGGCCAGGCTGGGCTGCCTCAACCATGCCCTGCTCACCGTCAGCGCCATTCGCCAGCAGGGGTTGACCCTGGCGGGCTGGGTCATCAACCGGGTGGATCCGCACATGAGCCGCTACGAGGAGAACCTGGACACCTTGAAAGCCATGTTGCCGGCCCCATTTCTGGGGGAGCTCCCCTTCGTGGACGCGGTGAATGAGGTGGATTTGCACCACTGTCTCGATGTGTCGCCCTTGCTCTGAGGCCAGACATTCAGCAAACATTCATCGAGTCTGTCTATTATCTGGGGCAAGTGTGGCATCGGTCGCCCCTGGGGCGCCCCGAACCATGCATCCATATCTCACAAGGAGTCAATATGAAGCGAATTATGCTATTCCTGGTGACCAACCTGGCCGTCATGCTGGTGCTGGGGGTGGTACTCAATATCCTGTTCTCGGTTCTGGGGATCAACAAGTCCAGCATTTCCGGTCTGTTGGTGTTCTGCGCCGTGTTCGGTTTTGGGGGTTCCTTTATCTCCTTGCTGATGTCCAAGTGGATGGCCAAGCGCAGCTATGGCGTCCAGGTCATCGAGCAGCCCCGCAACGAGACCGAGCACTGGCTGGTGAGCACTGTTGCCCGTCAAGCCCGTGAGGCTGGCATCAAGATGCCGGAAGTGGGGATCTACGACTCCCCCGAGATGAACGCCTTTGCCACCGGCGCCCGCCGTGACGACTCCCTCGTCGCCGTCTCCTCTGGTCTGCTCTACAGCATGAGCCGCGACGAGGCGGAAGCCGTGCTGGCCCACGAGGTGAGCCACGTGGCCAACGGCGACATGGTGACCCTGACCCTGATCCAGGGGGTGGTGAACACCTTCGTGATGTTCTTCGCCCGCATCGTGGCCGGCGTCATCAGCAACTTCTTCAGCTCCAACAACGAGGAAGAGAGCAGCAGCACCGGCGGTTTCGCCTACATGATCACCGTGTTCGTGCTGGAGATGGTGTTCGGCGTGCTCGCCTCCATCATCGTCATGTGGTTCAGCCGTCAGCGCGAGTTCCGTGCCGACGCCGGTGCCGCCAAGCTGGCCGGCCGCGACAAGATGATTGCCGCGCTCCAGCGTCTCGCCCGCGGTGCCGAGCCGCAGATGGAGGGTTCCATGATGGCGTTCGGCATCAACGGCAAGCGCTCCATGAGCGAGCTGTTCATGAGCCACCCGCCCATCGAGCAGCGCATCGCCGCCCTGCGGGGCTGATAGCCAGTCATCTAAAGAAAACGGCTGCCCTCGGGCAGCCGTTTTGCATTCCGGGGACGGGGTTTTGCCCCCCGATCACCCTATTTGATCACCAGATCCGTCAGGGGCACGGCGCAGCAGGCGAGGATCTTGCCCTCGGCACGCTCGGCGGCGCTGATGGCGGGGGCATCGGGGTGATCCACCTCGCCCGAGACCAGGGTCTGCTTGCAACTGCCGCAGATACCGGCACGGCAGCTCCAGGGCAGCTCTACTCCCTGCTTGTTGGCCTGATCCAGCACGGTGCCCTGGTTGTTGCCCGCAAACTCCCGCTCGCCGATACGCAGTTGCACCGCCTGATGGGGGCGGGCCACCGAGAGCAGGGCCCCGCCAAAGCTCTCCTGGCGGATGCGCTCGGCAGGCACGCCAAGGGCGGCCAGTCTGGCGGCCGCATCGGCCATAAAGCCGTGGGGGCCGCAGATAAACACCTCCCGCTCCTGCAAATCCCGGATCCGGCCCAGGTGATCGTCATTCAGACGGCCGCTGAGCCCCTGCCAGTGTTTGTCAGGCTGGCTCAGGATCAGGGTGAGGGTCATTCCCTGCTGCGCCATGGCGTGCAGCTCGCTGGCGGCAGGAATGTCTGCCTCGCTGCGACACAGGTGCATGAAGTGGACGTCATCGAGCTCCCCCCGTAGTGCCAGAGTGCGGGCAATGGAAAGCATGGGGGTGACACCGGATCCCGCCGAGAGCAGCAGCAGCCTGCGCTCGGACCCTAAGTGAAACTCGCCGGCCGGGGGGGCGGCCAGCAACCGGTCGCCCACTTTCAGCTCATGGTGCAGCCAGGGGGAGAGGCGGCCATCGGCCAGCTTCTTGACGCTGATGCTGTAACGCTCGGGCCGCTCCGGCGTGGAGCTCAGGGTGTAGCGGCGCTGAACCCGTGAGTTTTTGATATCGAGGCTGATGGGCAGGTGCTGTCCAGGCAGGTAGTCGGGCAGGGGCTCGCCGTCGGCAGCCTCGAACCAGAAGGTTTCCAGATCCCGGGCCAGGGGTTCCCGGGCGACGCACACCAGCTCCCGTTTTTTCGGGGCCGCGTTGGGGTAGACCGGCGCCCGGGCCCGCTCCAGCACCTCGATCTCGCTGCCCGCGTCAATCCACCCCTCGTTCAGGGCCACCAGATTCTGGCCGAAATAGACCTCACCATCTTCGCCACGGCGGTAGCGGGTGAGGGTAGCCAGCGGCTCTTTCAGGGCATTGAAGCGCTCCGTGCCTGCCTCCACCGTGGTCATGATGCAGCGGCTGCACGGCTTGTCCACCCGAAACTCCACCTCGCCGATGCGGATCCGCTTCCAGCCATCCTCTTCAAAGGGGCGGGTGCCGCTCGCCACCAGGTTGGTACGAAATTGGCTCATCTGGTGCAAGGCATCGGATCTCAGGTTGAGATCCTCAAGGGAAGCCTGGCTGATGAGCAGCAAGGGGTAGCCGTCCGCAAAGCTCACCCGGGTGCCGGTCTTCTCCCGAAAACGATCGGATGCCTCCCCGAGCCAGAGCAGGCGCACCGGCTCCCTCGCCACCCGGCTCAGCCACTCATCGGCTTCGGGCCCGGTGTGCAGGGCGGTAAAGCGATCCCCCCAGACACCGGTGTGCTGAGGGGCGCGACTGAACGCCGCCTCCATGAGGGCAAGGGGGGGCAGACCCGGATAGCGCAGTTGCAGCCCCCCCTCGACGGGGGTGGCCACCACCTGCTGCAACTGGGGATGGGTGCGGGCGGTGATAAAGGTGCCATCCGGTTTGACCACCATGTAGCGGCGATCCCCGGCAAGCCCCTCCTGGGTCACCCGGGCGCGCTCCAGCGGCATGCCTGCCGTCGATTTGATGGGGTAGAGATGTATGCTGGCGAGGGTCGGCATGTCCTGGTCCTTGTGCTGTGGCGATTCCTGTGAAGAGGGGAAGATAACGATTCCTGCCCCGGGCGGCAATCTTCTCCTGCTACCCATGTCGAGGGCGGCGAGGGGGCTCGGGCGACAGGCCCGAATGGCTGCGGGGTGTGACGGAGATCCGGTTGTGAAGGGGGCGACCCATAAAGCGCAACATTTATTGATCCTGATCCACCATGTCGTACAAAAAACGGCCCATCATCGGGCCAGCTTCCAGTTTCTGACGCTTTCGCTTCTTCCCTCTCCGGCCACCGTCTGCCCAGGCAAAACGGTATCAAGCGCATTCGGATGGGGCCTGTCACACAAAAAGAAGAAAGCAATGTATGAGCAAACAACTGGATATGACCCCACAGCCGGATCTCTCCCAGAAAACGGGAACAGGCCCGGTCCGTACTCGGCTACCCGTCTGGCGGCCGGCCCTGCCACCTTGCAACCATGCCTGCCCGGCTGGCGAGAACATCCAGGCTTGGCTTGCCCTGGCCGAAGCAGGCCGCTTTGAGGCGGCCTGGCAACGACTGATCGAAGAAAATCCCCTGCCTGCAGTCCACGGGCGGGTCTGTTATCACCCCTGCGAAACGGCCTGCAACCGTGCCCAGGTGGATGATGCCGTCTCCATCCACGCCATCGAGCGCTTCCTCGGCGACGAGGCGCTGGCCCGTGGCTGGCAGCCTGCGCCACCTGCCTCTGCCAGCGGCAAGAAGGTGCTGGTGATCGGTGCAGGTCCCTCCGGCCTCTCCTGCGCCTGGCACCTCAATCGGCTCGGCCATCAGGTGGAGATCCGCGAGGCGGGGCCG
This sequence comes from Aeromonas sp. QDB68, assembly GCF_027707405.1. Taxonomy (NCBI): domain Bacteria; kingdom Pseudomonadati; phylum Pseudomonadota; class Gammaproteobacteria; order Aeromonadales; family Aeromonadaceae; genus Aeromonas; species Aeromonas sp. QDB68. Next base: position 12,070 of record NZ_JAPCIQ010000028.1, read on the forward strand.
CTGGCTGGCGGCATGCTGCGTTTCGGCATTCCCGCCTACCGCCTGCCTCGCGACGTGCTGGATCGGGAGGTGGCTCGCATCGTGGCGGCCGGGGTGACCCTGACTCTCAACCACAAGGTGGAGGATGTGCTGTGCGAGCGCGACGAGGGGGGCTTTGACGCCGTCTTCATGGCCATCGGCGCCCATCTGGCCAAGCGGGTTGATATTCCGGCCCGGGAGGCGGGCAAGATCCTCGATGCGGTGAGTTTCCTCGAACAGGCGAGTCTGGCCGAAGAGAAAGGAATGCCACCGCCCAAACTGGGACGGCGGGTGGCCATCTACGGTGGCGGCAATACCGCCATGGATGCGGCCCGCACCGCTCGTCGCCTCGGGGTCGAGGAGGCGATGATCATCTACCGCCGCGACCGGGACCATATGCCAGCCCACGCCTTTGAAGCCGACGAGGCCGAGGAGGAGGGGATCAAGATCAACTGGCTGCGCACTATCCGCCAGCTCGACAGTACCAACATCGAGGTGGAGGTGATGGCGCTGGATGCCGAGGGCAAGCCGGTGCCCACCGGCAAGTTTGAAACCCTGGAAGCGGACTCCCTCATTCTGGCGCTGGGTCAGGAGGTCGACCTCTCGGTGCTTGAGAGCATCCCCGGCGTGCGGGTCAACAAGGAGGGAGTAGTACAGGTTGGTGAGAACCTGATGACGGATGTGCCGGGCCTCTTTGCCGGTGGCGACATGGTGCCCTCCGAGCGCACTGTCACCATCGCCACCGGCCACGGCAAGAAGGCGGCGCGCCATATGGATGCCTGGCTGCGTGGTCGCCTCTACCACAAGCCGCTTTCCTATTCATTGGTGGGGCCGGAGCAGTTGCAGCTCTGGTTCCAGACCCATGCGCCGGCCAGCAGCCAGCCGGTCAAACCTCCCTCGGCGCGGGATGACTTTGGCGAGATCATCGGCGGACTGGACGAGACGGCGGCCCGCTACGAGGCGGCGCGCTGCTACTCCTGCGGCAACTGCTTCGAGTGCGACGGCTGCTATGGCAGCTGCCCAGAGCAGGCCATCGCCAAGCTGGGGCCGGGTCTGGGGTATCAGGTGGATGCCGAACGCTGCACCGGCTGTGGTGCCTGCCATGACCAGTGCCCCTGCCACGCCATCGAGTTGCGCCAACCGGAGGAGTCCCAATGAAACATGAACTGATCATGGTTGACGGCAACGAAGCCGCGGCCCGGGTGGCGTACCAGCTGAGCGAAGTGTGTGCCATCTATCCCATCACCCCGAGCTCGACCATGGCCGAACTGGCCGACGCCTGGGCGGCACAGGGGCAGACCAACCTCTGGGGCAACATCCCCACGGTGGTGGAGATGCAGAGCGAAGGGGGAGCGGCTGGCACGGTGCACGGCGCCCTGCAGGCGGGGGCGCTCGCCACCACCTTCACCGCCAGTCAGGGGCTGATGCTGATGCTGCCCAACATGTACAAGATCGCAGGCGAATTGACCTCGGCGGTGTTCCATGTGGCGGCCCGATCCTTGGCGGCGCAGGGGCTCTCGATTTTTGGCGACCATCAGGACGTGATGGCGGCGCGCAGCACCGGCTTTGCCATGCTCGCCTCCGGCTCGGTGCAGGAGGCGCAGGACCTGGCTTTGGTCGCCCACAGCGTCACCCTGCAATGCCGGGTGCCCTTTATCCACTTCTTCGACGGCTTTCGCACCTCCCACGAGGTGAACAAGATCACCGCGCTGCATCGGGATGAGATCCGGGCCCTTATCGACAACGACTGGGTGCGCGCCCACCGTGCGCGGGCGCTCAACCCGGATCATCCGGTGATGCGTGGCACCGCCCAGAACCCGGACACCTATTTCCAGTCCCGCGAGAGCGTCAACCCCTTCTACGAGGCGGTGCCGGCCCGGGTGCAGCAGTGCATGGAGATCCTCGGCGAGCTGACCGGCCGCCACTACCGGCTGGTGGAGTACCACGGCGCAACCGATGCCACCGATGTCATCGTGCTGATGGGCTCGGGGGCGGCCACCGCCCGCACGACGGTGGATTGGCTCAACCGGCAGGATTGCAAGACCGGGGTCTTGGTGGTGCGCCTCTATCGCCCCTTCCCGGTGCAGGCGCTGCTCGATGCCCTGCCCGCGAGCGTTCGCCGCATGGCGGTGCTGGATCGCACCAAGGAGCCGGGGGCAGGGGGCGAGCCGCTGCTGCTGGATGTGCAGAGCGCGCTGATCGATGGCTTGCAGCGCGGCCTTATCAAGCGGCTGCCCTGGCTCAGTGGCGGTCGCTACGGCCTCTCTTCCAAAGAGTTCACCCCCGCCATGTGCGCGGCGGTATTCGAGGAGCTGGCCTCCGACGCGCCGCGCCCGCGCTTTACCGTAGGGATCGTGGATGATGTGTCGGGCCTCAGTCTGGCCTGGCACCCCATCGGCGATCTGGAGCCCGCCAGCCGGGTGCGGGCGCTCTTCTTCGGTCTCGGTGCCGATGGCACCGTCGGCGCCAACAAGAACAGCATCAAGATCATCGGCGAGCTGGAGGGGTTCCACGCCCAGGGCTACTTCGTCTACGACTCCAAGAAGTCGGGTTCGCGCACCGTCTCCCACCTGCGCTTTGGCCCCGAGCCCATCGACGCCCCCTGGCTTATCGAGCAGGCGAGCTTTATCGGCTGCCACCAGTGGGGCTTTGCCGAATCGGTCGATCTGCTGGAGCACGCCGCAGAAGGGGCGACCCTGCTGCTCAATGCCCCCTATGAGGCGGACAAGGTGTGGGACCAGCTGCCCGAGCGGCTGCGCGCCCGCATTCGAGCCCTCAATATCCAGCTCTATTGCATCGATGGGGATCGGGTGGCCGAGCGCAACGGCATGGGCAATCGCATCAACACCATCATGCAGACCTGTTTCTTTGCGCTGGCTGGCATCTTGCCGCGGGATGAGGCGATTGCGCTGATCAAGGAGAGCATCGAGAAGAGTTATGCCCGCAAGGGACCCGAGGTGGTCGAGCGCAACTTCGCGGCAGTGGACGACACTCTGGCTCATCTCCATCAGGTGGCCATCCCCGCCGGTGAGGAGCAGATCAGCGACTATCCGCTGCCATTGGCTCCCGGCGGCAGCGAGTTTGTCCAGCGTGTCACCGGCGAGATGCTGGCGGGGCGCGGCGATCGCATCCCGGTCTCCATGCTGCCGGTGGACGGCACTTACCCCACCGCCACCAGCCGCTTCGAGAAGCGGGATATCGCCCGCGAGATCCCGATTTGGCATTCGGATATCTGCATCCAGTGCGGCAACTGCGTCTTTGTCTGCCCCCACGCGGCGCTGCGGGCCAAGTTCTACCATCAGGACTGGCTGGCGACTGCCCCCGAGGCAGCCCAATCGGTGCCCGTCACCGCCAAGGGTTTCCCCGACAGCCGCTACACCTTGCAGCTCTATCCGGAAGATTGCACCGGTTGTGGCCAGTGCGTGCAGGCTTGTCCGGTGCGGGCAGGAGCGGATGAGAGCCATGAAGGCGAGCGCGCCATCGCCATGATGGACAAGGCTCCCCATCTGGCTGGTCAGAAGCAGGCGCTGCGCTGGTTCGAGAGCCTGCCGTGGCCTGCCCGCGAGCGGGTGGACTTCTCCACTGTGCGCGGCACCCAGTTCCTCGAACCCCTGTTCGAGTTCTCCGGCGCCTGCGCCGGTTGTGGCGAGACCCCTTACCTCAAGCTGCTGACCCAGCTGTTTGGTGACCGCATGTTGGTGGCCAACGCCACCGGCTGCTCCTCCATCTACGGCGGCAACCTGCCGACCACCCCGTGGGCCAAGAACGGTGAAGGGAAGGGGCCGGCTTGGTCCAACTCCCTGTTTGAGGACAACGCCGAGTTTGGTTTTGGTTTTCGTCTCACCGCCGATCAGCATCACGGTCAGGCGGTGGCGGCCCTCGAAGCGATGAAGGGGGAGCTGGGCGCAGAGCTGGTCGATACCCTGATTAGCGCCCCGCAGCGGCTAGAGTCGGAGATCCGCGCCCAGCGCACCCGGGTGGCGCAAGTGCGGGAGCGGTTGGAGGAGGTGAAATCCGGCAAGGCCCGCGAGCTGCTCTCCTTGATTGATCAGCTGGTGCGCCGCTCGGTCTGGATCATCGGCGGCGATGGCTGGGCCTATGACATCGGCTCATCGGGGCTCGATCATGTGCTCGCCTCCGGCCGCGATGTGAACGTGTTGGTGATGGATACCGAGGTCTACTCCAACACTGGCGGCCAGATGTCGAAATCGACCCCGCTCGGTGCCGTCGCCAAGTTCGCGGCGGGGGGCAAGACGCTGGCCAAGAAGGATGTGGCGTTGCAGGCCATCTCCTACGGCAACGTCTATGTTGCCCGCATCGCCTCTGGTGCCAACCCGCAGCAGGCGCTGCAGGCCTTGCGGGAGGCGGAGGCCTATCCGGGCCCGTCGCTGATCATCGCCTACAGCCACTGCATCGCCCACGGCATCGACATGGAGCAGGGATTGGCCCAACAGAAGCGTGCGGTCGATTCGGGCCACTGGCCGCTGATGCGCTACAACCCGGTACTGCGAAGCGCCGGGCAGAACCCCTTCAGCCTCGACAGCCTGCGCCCCTCCATCCCCCTTGCCGAATACCGGCAGCAGGAGACCCGTTATCGGGTGCTGGCCCAGAGCCATCCGGAGGAGGCTGAGCGGCTGATGCAGGTGGCGCAAAAAGTGGCGTGGCAGAAGTGGGCCACCTACGAGGAGATGGCTACCCGCGAGGCCAGCCATTTCCATCCGCCGGTGTGATAATGGGGTGAGTGAAATATAACCAAGCGGGCCATTGGCCCGCTTCATTTTCCGGTGCCAAGGGAAGTGGCCGTTGCCGCGCCTCGTGAGCGGCCAACAAAAAGCCCGGCGTCGGGCCGGGCTGGCAGGATAAGTTGCTTATCCAGGTATTCGTCGAGGCGTCTAGTGTGGATGTTGTTTGAGGATGTCGTATATCTCCTCTTTCAGTTTAAGTTTCTGTTTTTTCAGATCCTTCACCTCGGAGCTGTAGTCGCTGGCGTGGTGTTTCTCCAGCTTCCTGATCTCCGCATCCAGGTCGTTGTGCAAGTCAAACTTCTTCTGGAAATGGACATCACTGCTCTTCAGTTTCGAGATGAGATCTCTGTACTCCGGAAACATGTAATGAAGCCTCCTTGTTGTCGTTTGATTGTGCCTGCAAGACCAAAGTACCCCTTACTGCCGGGGAGAAACGTGATCCCGATCCAATTCGGGGCCACGGAATTGCTGCATGGGAAGGGTGATTTTTAACTGTTTGAATTACATGATGATTGCCTGCTGACCCAGGGGCAGCAGAGGAAAGAAGCGGGATCCGCTTCACATTCGGGAGAGGGGGTCTGCAACGGGGCGGGCAACAGAAAGGGGCGCGAGGCCCCTGACTGGAAACGGGTGAGCCGTTTACTCTTTTTTCTTTTTCTTCTCGGGCAGGGGCTTGCCGTCTCTGGCAATCACCTTGCCTGCCTCGAAACCGATCTGCGCCGCCAGCTCTTCCAGATCCGGCGCCTTGGCCTCGTTGCCGATGGCGTACTGGTAGTTGGCGATGGAGATCTTCTCCGCCACCGGTGTGCCCGGGACGATGGGTTCGCGCCAGCCCTGACCGATGTGGGCCACCAGGGTGCCGTTCATGATGAGCTCGCCGACGATCTCCTGGGTGGGGATGCCCTTGCCGTAGGTGAGGCCCTGCGGGTGCTTCTTGCCGACCAGGGGCTCTTGGCTTGCGGGCATCAGCTTGGTGCGGATCAGCCACTTGGGCGATTTGGTCTTGCCCACCGCCTTGCCGGTCTGGTACTCGTTGATCTTGATGGTCTTGATCATCTGGGCCGTGAACTCCTTGGTCAGGGCCTTCTGGGCTTCGCTGGTCTCGTCGATGACGATGGGGGCCACATACCAGGTCTGGGGAGCCTGCGCCTTGGGGGTCGCCGGGGCGGTTTGCGCCATGGCGAGCGGGCTGAGCAGGATGGCCGTCAACAAGAGTCCGATTTTCTTCATGGTGATTCCGCTTATGTTTCGACAAGAATTTTGTTTTGCCAGCGACGACTGCGCCAGCGCCAGAACATGGCCAGACCGCGCACCCACTCGTCGCAGGCGAGGGCCAGCCAGATGCCTACCAGGCCATAGCCCTGCATGATACCAAGGAAATAGGCCAGGGGAACGGCAATGCCCCACATGGAGACGAGCGCCATGTAGAGCGGGAAACGGGCATCCCCGGTGGCGCGCAGGGCGTTGATCACCACCAGATTGAAGGTGCGACCGGGTTCGAGGATGAGGCTGATGAGGAAGAGCTGCGCCACCTGGGTGATGATGTCGGCGTCGTCGGTGAACAGGCTGATGATGGCGCGGCCGTTGAGGGCGGCGGCGATGGCGATGGCGGCGGTGACGATGAGGCCGAGTTTCAGGCTCTTCATCAGTTGGCGATAGGCTTGATCGAAGCGTCGGGCCCCCGCCAGGTGGCCGATGATGATCTCGTTGCCAAGGCCGATGGAGAGGCCGAACAGCAGGATGAACAGGCAGATCTGGAAGAAGTAGGACTGGGTCGCCAGCGCCTTGTCGCCGAGCAGGCCGACGAAGGCGGTCACCACCATGAACTGCAGCATCCAGGAGAGGTTCTCCCCCGCCGCTGGCAGCCCGATGTGCAGCACCTTGTCCAGCATGGCGCGGCTTGGGCGGACGATCTCGGGCAGACGCAGCCGGATGCCGGTCTTGCGCGCCACCAGCCATACCAGCAGCACCACCCCGACGATGCGCCCGGCCACCGTGCTGATGGCGACCCCGGCGACCCCGAGCTGGGGCAGGCCGAACCAGCCATAGAGCAGCAGCAGGTTGCCGACGAAGGTGATGAGGTTGACGATGAGGGTCACGTACATGGCCTGGCGGGTGTGGCCGTGGGCACGCAGGGTGGCGGCCAGACAGAGGGCCGCCGCCTCCGGCAGCAGGCAAAGCCCGATGATCTGCAGGTAGAGGCTGCCGTCGCTCATCAGGTGGGCAGGCAGGTTCATCAGCGCCAGCATGGTGCCGGCCCCCGCCATGACGCCGACCGCGGCCACCAGTCCCACCAGCAGGTTGAAGCCGATGGCGGTGTGGATGACGACGCGGGCTTTTTCCTTGTCTCCCGCCCCCAGATACTGGGTGATCACCACGCTGGTGCCGATGCTGACGAAGCTGAACAGGGTGATGGCGAGATCGAAGACCTGGTTGCCCACCGCGAGGGCCGCCACCCCCTGATAGGAGACGTGGCCCACCATGAAGGTGTTGAGGGCCCCGGTCAGAAAGTGAAGGGCCAGATCGATGAACAGTGGCCAGGTCAGGGCGAACAGGGAGCCCGGGCCCGCGTGGGATTGAGTCTGCATGGGATATCCAGGTGCTGGCGATGGCCCTCGTCAGGGCCAACTGGAGGGGCATTTAACACCAAGCGGGGGCGGGGTGCAATCCTGGTCGCAGGAGGAGGGGGCCTGCGACCAGAGGATGTGTCTCAGACCGGCGTGGCGCCGGCCTCCTGCTCGCTGGGGCGGGTGAGGCGCGCCGAGTCGGGCAGGTCGTCATCGTGCGGCCAGCGGGTGAGCAGGGCATCCGTGGTGCTCTCCACCCCCTCGTCATCCCGGAACACCGGCTCCCGGTAACAGCGGGTCATGCGCAGGGCCTGGTACATGTCGGGGCAGAGGATGATGCCATCCTCGCCGACCCGGATACCCGCCTGTTTGAACCACTGGCTCATCTGGCCGTGCCGACCGGCCATCACCATGTGGATGCCGCGCCGCTTGAGCTCCTTGTGCAGCTCTCCCACCATGCTCATCACGCTGATGTCCTGATGGGTGAAGCAGGCCACCGCATCCACCACCAGGCACCTGGGATTGTGGGGATCCTGCACCAGCAGTGCCAGCACCCGCCGCTTGAAGTAGGGGGCGTTGAAGTAGGTGAGCGGGGAGTTGAAGCGGTAGACCAGGATGCCGGGAATCGCCTTGGCCTGCTCGTTGTCCCCCAGGGTGCGCACCACGCCCTCGTCGTCCATGCCGAGCAGCTGGTCGGTGGGGCGCATCACGTTGCGCAGGAACTGGAACAGCCCCAGCAGGACAGCGAGGGTGATGCCCGGAATGACCCCCATGGTGAGCACGCTGACAAAGGTCACCAGGGCGAGCCAGAAGGCGGCGCGATCCGAGTCGCGCAGGGCCCAGAGGCCGCGAAAATCCGTGAGCGACAGGGAGGCCATCACCAGCACCACGCCGAGGGCGGCGGTGGGAATGTATTGCAGCGGCGCCGTCAGGTAGAAGGTGACCAGGGCGATGACGGCGGCGGCGATGATGGAGACCAGCTGGCTCTTGCCGCCGTTGGCGTCGTTCACCGCGGTGCGCGAATCCGCCCCGCTGATGGCAAACCCCTGGGAGGCGGCGGCGGCCAGGTTCGCCATGCCCAGCGCCCTAAACTCCTTGTCCGCATCAATCTCGTAGCCGTTCTTGGCGGCGAAGCTGCGGGCGGTGAGCATCATGGAGACGAAGCTCACCATGGCGAGGTTGAGGGCGGGCAGCACCAGCTCACGGATAAGCCCGGGGGGAAAGTCCGGCATCTGGAAGGCGGGCAGCCCCGAGCCGATGGTCCCCAGGGTGGCGATGTCGACGCGGCCGAGATTGAACAGCCACACCAGGGCCGCCGTCACCACCATGGCCACCATGGAGGAGGGCCAGGCCGGTCTGTAGCGCTTGGCCAGCAGCAGGGTGAGCAGGGCCGTCAGGCTCATGGCCAGGGTGGGCAGATGGGTCTGGGTAATGTAGCTGGTGCCGTTCAGGATCCGCTCTATCAGGTAGCGCTCGCTGAAGGTGAAGCCGAAGATCTTGGAGAGCTGGCCCACCATGATGGTGATGGCCACCCCGTTGAGCAGCCCCATCAGGATGGGGCGGGAGAGAAAGTCTGCCAGCACCCCCAGCTTGAAGCGGCTGGCGATGAGGCACCAGAAGCCGGTCATGGCGGTCATGGTCATCACCAGTTGCCAGTGACGGGTGGGATCCCCGGCGGCGAGCGGCGTTACCACGGCGGCGATCACCGCGCAGGTGGCGGCATCCGGACCGACGATGAGCTGACGGGAGGTGCCAAAGAGGGCATACACCACCATGGGCAGGATGCAGGAGTAGAGGCCGACGATGGCGCCCACCCCGGCGAGCTCCGAATAGGCGATGGCCACGGGCAGGGCCACGGCCGCGACCGAGAGACCAGCGCGAAGATCCGGCATCAGCCAGGCCCGCTGGTATTGCAGCAAGGCGGCGAGCCCCGGCAGCCAGCGCTCGAGAGAGAAGAAGTCGCGCATTATTTAACCCATTGAGTTACAAACATCTTTTTCTTAGTGTGCCCAAGGTTGTCGGCCCTTTGCAATCCGCTCATGGCCAGTTCACCACAAGGTCAGGCCAGATGCGTTGCCACTCCTTGGCCCTGACCCGTTCGCTAAAGATACAGCTCTCCTGGCGACAGCGCGGATTGGGGCTCACCACCAGGGACCAGTTGGGGGCAAAGCCGTAGGGGGCCAGCCACTCGAACGCATCATCTGCCAACAGGCGGACTCCGATGCAGGTGGGTATCTCCACCCAGTGGCTGAGGGCCGAGAGCGAGCTGGCAAAAGGAGGCACCTGCTGGCGCAGATGCATGCGGGCCTGGTTGCGCACCTCCCACAACTGGCCTGGCATCCTGGCGGCGAGCCAGGCTTCGTGATCGGCCTCCTTCAATCCAGTCGGATCAGCGCTGTCCAGATAGATAAGATCGATGTCGTTGAGCGGGGTGGGTTCGGCCTTGTGATGGAGGTGATCCCAGATGAGGTTGCGCACGAAGCCCGCCCCCAGGGCCCAGTCGGGCAGCGCCAGCTCCCGCGCAGCCCGGAGGCAATCCATGCGCGGGTGATCGGCCCGCAGCAGGGCCTCGGTGCAGGCCCGCAGGTGCGCCTCCCGCAGCGCCCCGGCTTCAACCGGCATTGCGGCGCAACCAGACGTCGATGTAGCTGCAGCTCGGCACTATGGTGAGCCCCTCAGAGAGGGTCCAGTCGTAGAAGCGGCGGGCCAGCTTGTCGGCAATCCCCTGTCCGCGCAGCTCGGGGGGAACCTGGGTGCTGTAGGCGTCCACCGTGGTGGCGTCCAGCCGGCGATAGGCAAGGCGGGAGAGCTTGCCGTCCACGGTGCAGACAAACTGCTGCTGATCGGCCTGGTGAAGGATGTCGCTCATCGGGAGTCCTCTCTGGGTGAATGGGAAGATCAGAACATGGCGGACAGGGTTTGCCAACGCCATTCTTTGCGCCCATGGCGGGCTCGCTTACACTGGCCGGCCTGCGAATGGTCGCAAGGCAAGGTATAGAACATTGAGAGAGGATGGATCCGTCATGGCCTTCGCCACCCTGGACGATCTGATAGGCAACACCCCGCTGCTGGCGCTGCGCCGCATCAATCCGCACCCCGGCGTCACCCTGCTGGTGAAGCTGGAGGGCAACAACCCCGCCGGCTCCGTCAAGGACAGGGCGGCGCTGAACCTCATCAGTCAGGCAGAGGCGAGTGGTCACTTAGCGCCAGGAGCCCGGCTCATCGAGGCCACCTCCGGCAATACCGGCATCGCGCTGGCCATGGTGGCGGCGTCCCGGGGTTACCGGATGCGGCTCATCATGCCGAGCAACATGAGCCAGGAGCGGCGCGACGCCATGCAGGCCTACGGCGCCGAGCTGGTGCTGGTGGAAGAGGGCATGGAAGCGGCGCGAGACCTCGCCCTGGCCATGCAGGCGCGGGGGGAGGGGCTGGTGCTCGATCAGTTCAACAACCCCGCCAACCCGGATGCCCACTACCGCTCCACCGGCCCCGAGATCTGGCGCCAGAGCGGCGGGGCGGTCACTCACTTCGTCTCGGCCATGGGCACCACGGGCACCATCATGGGGGTCTCCCGCTACCTCAAGGAGCAGAACCCGGCGGTGGCGGTGATCGGCCTGCAACCGGCCGAGGGGAGCCAGATCCCCGGCATTCGCCGCTGGCCCGAGGCCTACCGGCCCGCCATCTTCGAGCCTGAGCGGGTCGATGGGGTGCTGGATGTGACACTGGAAGAGTCCCTCGTCATGATGCGCCGCCTGGCGCGGGAGGAGGGGATCTGCTGCGGCGTCAGCTCGGGTGGCGCCGTGGCCGGGGCCTTGCGGGTGGCGGCAGAGATCGGGCAGGGGGTGGTGGTGGCGATCATCTGCGATCGGGGGGATCGCTACCTCTCCACCGGGGTCTTCACCCCCGATGTCTGACGGGCAAGGGGCCCGCTACTCCCAGGCCCGCTCCAGCAGGGCCAGCAACTGGTCCCTGTCCGCATCCTTGCGGTTGTAGAGCAGGGCGCCGTCGTTGATGGCGAGATCCCGGATCCCGGGCAGCAGCGTCTTGTCGGTGAGGCCCGCCTCCCGCAGGGTGCGGGGCAGCTTGACCGTCTGCCACAGGGTATCGCGCAGTGCCTGCAACGCCTCGATGGTGGCCTGGGGTCTCCCCTCGGCCGGGGTCGCGGCAAAGCGCTCCGGCCCCACCAGGGGCAGCAGCAGGCGGGCGAGCTCGGGGTCGATGCCGGGCCGGTTGTAGTCGAGCACGGTGGGCAGGAAGAGGTTCATGCAGAGGCCATGGGGCAGGTGGCAGCGCGCCCCCAGACTGTGGCCGAGGGCGTGCACCAGCCCCACCATGGAGTTGGAAAACGCCATGCCCGCCAGGGTGGAGCCCTCCGCCAGTTGCAGCCGCAGGCCCTTGTCCGTCGGGTGGGCCAGCACCCTGGGCAGGGCGGTGGCAATCTTCTCCACCGCCATCAGGGCCAGGGCGTCACTGACCGGGTTCTTGCCGTTGCCGATGAAGGCCTCGATGGCGTGGGTCATGGCATCCATGGCGGTGGCGGCGGTGATGGGTAGCGGCAGCCCCAGGGTGAAGCGGGGATCCAGCACCGCCAGCCGGGGCAGCAGGAAGGGGGAGGTGAAGGGCACCTTGCGCCCGCTCCCTTCGTCCTTGATCACCGCCACTAGGGTCACTTCGGAGCCGGTCCCCGCCGTGGTGGGGACCACCGCCAGGGGGTTGAGGGGACGGGTCAGGCAATCCGCTCCGGCATAGTCGAGCAGCCGCTCGCCCCCCAGAGTCGCCAGTATGTTCACCGCCTTGGCGGTGTCGATGACGGAGCCGCCGCCAAGGGCGAGCAGGCTGTCACAGCCCAGCTCCCGGTAGTGGCGGGCGATCCGCTCCACCACGGCGGTGGAGGAGTCCGCCGGGATCTCGTCCCAGATGGCGGCGACCGGCAAGGCCCCTTCGGCCATCACATCGGCCAGCAGGGTGGCGAGCCCGCTGCCGCTGACCCCCTTGTCGGTGAGAAGCAAGGGGCGGCCAGCTCCCAATCCCCTCAAGGCATCCGGCAACTGCTCCAGTGCCTGCTCCCCCGCCATCAGCTTGACCGGGCAGAAAAAATCGTAATAACGGCTCATCCCGTTCTCCTCGTGTTCAACCGGTCAGCAGACCCAGATAGATGTGGCAGGCCCGCGCGAGCTTGCGATGCGGGTCCGGGTAGTGGCGAAGCAGGGGCCGCGCGATGAAGGCGGGCAGGATCAGGCTCTGCAACTGCTCAAGCGCTCGCACCAGGTGCATGGCCGCGTCGAGATCCCCCTCCACCAGCAGCCGGTTTTCGCAAAAGGCCTGGTTGATGCCGAGGCGAAAGCTGAGGGCGCGAAAGGCGACGGCGGGGTGCTTGAAGCGCACCCGCAGGAGGTGGTGGCTGTCATGGGCACAGGTCGAGTGCGTCCTGCCAGCCTCCTCACCGCAGTGCCAGCGCCCCGCGAACTTGTAGAGACTCAGCCCCCGGGTCATGCCGTTTACCTCCAGCCTGATGGTGAGGCCGTCCGGCAGGGGGGCAAGCTCGCGGCGCACCGCCTCGTCGACCCGGGCGGCGCGGCACAGAGTGCGGCCGATGATCCAGAGCAGGCTGCCAATCCAGAGGCGTCTGCCGGTGGCAAGCAGGGCGTCAGGGCGCATGGGAACCTCCGCTGATGGCGGACCAGAAGAGGGTGAAGGCGTTCTCCTGCCAGTGGGGGTCTTCTCCCAGTTCAGGCTGATCGACAAAGAGGGAGGCGCAGGCCAGAAACTGGCCCTGGCACACCTCCAGCATCAGGGCAGGCGGGGCCGACATCAGCTCGCCACTGGCCTGGCCCCGGGCGAGCAGGCTCGGCAGAAAATGCAGGGTCTCAGCCAGGATCTGGCTGCGCAGGGGGCGGGCCAGCAGGGGGGAGTGGAAAAAGCCCAGCACGAACCTGAGCTCACGGGGGTGGGCCTGCATCCAGCCCATGGCCTGGTGCCAGTAGTGGCGGGCCTGCTCCTGGAGCGGCAGGGCGGCATCGGCCTCGGTGATGGCGGCGCCAAGGCGCAGCTTGATGTCCTGGTAGAGGCTCTGGATCAGCACCTCCTTGCTGGGAAAGTGATGAAACAGGGTGCCATTGGCCACCCCGGCCGCCTTGGCGATGCGGGCGGTGGCGGCGCCCTGCAGGCCATCCTCCGCGCACAGGGCCAGGGCGGCATCCAGGATCTGGCGGCGTTTGTCGGTCATGGTTTCTCGCATCTCGCCTCCTAGCGCAGGAACAGGGCCATCATCAGCCGCTGGTACCAGCGCCGATAGGGGGGGTGAATGAGGGAGCCTGTGCTGAAGCGCCCGCGGCGCAGCACGGTCTTGGCCTTGGAGAAGGTGAGAAACCCCTCGCGGCCGTGATAGTGGCCCATGCCGGAGGGACCGATGCCGCCGAAGGGGGCATCGTCCGCCGCCACCTGGAACAGACTCTCGTTGATGGCCATGCCCCCAGCGTGGGTCTCCCGGATGAGGCGGCGCTGCAGCGTCTCGTCCAGGCTCATCAGATAGAGCGCCAGGGGGCGGGGGCGGGCCGCCACATAGGCCAGGGCCTCCTCGATGTCGTCATAGGGCACCAGGGGCAGCAGGGGGCCGAAGATCTCCTGCTGCATCACCTGGCAGTGGCCGGGCACCTCGGTCAGCAGGTGGGGCACCAGCTTGCGGGTGGCGTCATCCCGGGCGGGCGTGACGCAGGGGTGGATCTGGGCGCCGGCCTGCCTCGCCTCCTCCAGCCAGGCGGTGAGCCGCTCGTACTGGGGAGCGTTGATGATGGCGCCATAATCCGGGCTCTCGAGCCCTTTGGGGTAGAGGCGGCGAAAATGGGCCTGATAGGCCTCGATAAAGGCCTGCTCCTGCCCCCTCGGCAGCAGTACGTAGTCGGGGGCCACGCAGATCTGGCCGGCGTTGAGGCTCTTGCCGAAGATCATCCGCTCTACCGCCAGGGCCAGGGGCATGTCGGGGGCGATGAGACAGGGGCTCTTGCCGCCGAGCTCCAGGGTGAGAGGGGTGAGCTGGGGGGCGGCCGCGGCCATCACCAGCCGACCCACCGCCGTGGAGCCGGTGAAGATGAGATGGTCGAAGGGGAGGGCGCTGAAGGCGGCCGCGATCCCTGCATCCCCCTCGATGACCACCACCTCGTCACTGCCGAGGGCCTCATCGAGCAGGATGCGCAGCACGGCGTTGGTGTGAGGGGTGAACTCGGAGAGCTTGATCATGGCGCGGTTGCCGGCGGCGAGGGCGCCGATGAGGGGCCCGAGGCTCAGCATCACCGGGAAATTCCAGGGCACCATGATGCCGACCACGCCGAGGGGCTGATAGTGCACCTCGACCCTGGCGGGGGCCAGCAGCAGGCCGGAATGACGGCGCTCCGGTTTCATCCACCCCTTGAGCCGTTTCAGGGTGTAGTTGATCTGCATGACGCAGGGGAGCACATCGGCGATCAGGCTGTCGTAGTCGCTGCGCTGGCCGTAGTCCCGGGCCAGGGCCTGACACATTGCCTGTTTGTGGCGCAGCAGCCCCTGCTTGAGGGCGTCAAGTCTGGCGCGGCGGGACGCCAGATCCGGCATGGGAGTGGCCTGGCTGGCCTGCCTGAGCCGATGCAGTTGCTCGGGGAGGGAGAACTTGTCCGGTGAGGCGGGGGTGACGGTGGTGTCCATGGCATGCTCCGCACGAAAAGTGACCGACTGATTAGTCGGTCCAAATCTAGCGATTCGTTGCCGACTTGTAAACCGGGCGGGGGCAGAGGGTGGCTGCCAGTGGGGAGCGTTGTCCGGAACTGTGTCCGGGCTCCCATTTTTGAGGCATTCGGATTGGTCTTATATCCAATAAGGGGTAATTGTGGGGCACCAACTCGGAGGGAGAACCGCACATGACCAGGGAATTGCATAGCCTGCTGGCCCGGCTGGATGACGTGATCGCGCGCATGCCGGACAGTTTCAACACCTATGAGTTTGCCCAGAAGCTGGCGCTGCAACATCAGCAGGAGTATTTCGCCGCGGGCCACTCCCTGGCGGGCCAGGAGAAGAACCTGCTGCGCCTGCTCCACGAGAAGATTGCCCTGGCGCTGGCGAGCCATGAGGACGTCATCGAGGGGGCCCTGCTGCCCTGCATGACCCCCTGGGGAGAGCGCGCCACCTCGCCCCGCTGGCACCGCAAGCACTGACCCGGCAACAACATGAAAAGGCCCCGAGGGGCCTTTTCATGTTTGGGGTCGCACCTACTGGACCAGCCTGCGGGCCTGCCAGTAGCGGCTGTTCCAGTAGACGTTGTCGAGGCGCGAGCGGATCACGCCCTTGCTGGTGGAGGCGTGGATGAACTCACCTGCCCCGGTGTAGACCCCGACGTGGTACTGCTGCCAGCCGGTCTTGAAGAAGACCAGGTCCCCGTGCTGGAGACGGTATCTGTCCACCGGGCGGCCGAGGCTCGCCTGGGATTCCGTGGTGCGGGGCAGGGTGAAGCCCAGCACCTGGCTGTAGGCGAGCTGGGTGAAGGCGGAGCAGTCGAGACCGGCGCGGCTGGTACCGCCCATGCGATAGGGCACGCCGCGCCACTGCTGATAGAAGTTGTCGAATGCGCCGCTCTGGCGCACGGGAGGGGGAGGCTCCGGCGTGCTGGAGCAGGCGGCGAGAAGCAGGACCAGCAGGGGCAGCAGCAAGGTGCGAAACATCTCAACTCCTTGATAGGGCACGGGGTTCATCATAGACGATGATCCTGCCTGGAACCTGAATGACAACGGCATTGACGAGTGGCCGCCTGTGGGGGCAGCCACTGGATCACCCCGCCGGTTTGGGGGTAATGAGCGGCGTCAGCAGCTCGGCAATCTTGTAGAAGGTCTGCACCCGGGTGGTGCTGGGACGCCACACCAGGCCTATCTCCCGATAGGGTTTCTCCCCGGGCAGGGGGATGGCCACCAGGTCCGTGTTGTCGAGGATGCCCGCATCTATGGCCATCTGGGGCAGGAAGGTGGTGCCAAGACCGGCCCCCACCATCTGCACCAGGGTGTGCAGACTGGTGGCGGCGAACGGGTTGATCTTGCTCTTGTCCCGCAGCCGGCAGGCGCTCACCGCGTGCTCCGTCAGGCAGTGCTCCCGCTCCAGCAGGAAGATGCTCTGGTTGGGCAGCTCCTTGTAGTCGAACGGCATGTGCAGGCCCGCCGCCATGTGGGAGGGCATCACCATGTGGAAGGGATCCTGGCCGACGGTCTTGCTGTGGAAGCCGCCGATCTCCACCGGCAGCGCCAGGATCAGCAGATCGAGCTGCCCCTGCTCCAGCTGCTTGAGCAGATTGGTGGTGGTGTCTTCCCGCAGCAGCAGCTCCAGATCCGGATAGGCCTTGCCGCACACCTGCAGCAGCTTGCTCAGCAGGAAGGGGGCGATGGTGGGGATGCAGCCCAGGCGCACCGTGCCGTGCATGACGCCCCCCTGCTGCTGCCCCAGCTCCATCAGATCCCGGGCGTCGGAGAGCAGGTTGCGCGCCCGCGCCACGATTTCCATGCCGACCGGCGTCATGATGAAGCTCTTGTGATCCCGCTCCACCAGTTGCAGGTTCATCATGTCCTCCAGGGTCTGGATCCCGGTACTCAGGGTCGACTGGCTGACATGGCAGGCCTTGGCGGCGCGGTTGAAATTCTTGTGCTCGTCCAGAGCGACCAGATACTGGAGCTGCTTCAGGCTGGGCCAACGTTGCATAGGAGAAACCCGATCGATGCTATCTATTTGATTTGATTAATCTACCATCGAGAAGCCCCGTTGTCGTCGACAAATCGGTGCCCCCTGGCAGGCGCACTGCCTCACGAACATGGGGTGGCCTGCGCCGATGAGCTGGTCACCCCTCATTGGTCAGGAGCTTATCCCCTTGTGCCGCGCCATTGAAGGGGGGCCGCCATGGGATGTGACGGGGATCGGCCTTCGGGCGGGGCGCCCTGCGTGCAGGGGCGGCCATAAAAAAACGCGCCGGTGGGCGCGTTTTTGCAGAAGGGGGGCGGACTATTCGTCGAAGATACCGAAGTGATCCTTGGCGAAGTTGACCCGCTGCTCCACGTTCATCTTGACCTGACCCAGCTTCTCGATGGTCTTGAGGTTGGGCACCAGGCCGCGACCGTTGGCGATCTGGATGGCAAGGCCCGGACGGGCGTTGAGCTCCAGCAGCATGGGGCCGCGGAACTTGTCCAGCACCATGTCGGTCCCGATGTAGCCAAGACCGGACATCTCGTAGCAGGAGGCCGCCAGGTTGAGCAGGGTGTCCCAGTGGGGCACCTTCAGATCGTAGAGATCCAGGCCGGTGTCCGGGTGGTGGCGCAGCGGGTTGCCAAACTGCACCGCCCGCAGGGCGCGGCCGGTGCGCAGGCACAGGCCCACCCCCACGGCGCCCTGGTGCAGGTTCGCCTTGCCATCGGAAGCCGAGGTGGAGAGGCGCATCATGGCCATCACCGGGAACCCCTTGAAGATGATCACCCGGGCATCGGGGACCCCTTCGAAGGAGTAGCCGTCGAACACGTCGTCGAAGTTGATGAGCCCTTCCACCAGCGCCACGTCGGGCTTGCCGCCGAGGGAATAGAGCCCCGCCAGGATGTTGGAGACATGGCGCTCCAGATCCTGGCCGTTGGCGGCGCTGCCGTTGGGCTTGTAGAAGAGGCCGTCCTCCTGGCGCAGGATCACCAGGATCCCCTTGCCGCCGGAGCCGCGGGCCGGCTTGATGCAGAAGCCCGGCCAGTCCTTCACCAGCTCGGTGATGCGAGTCACGTCGTGCTGCTCGCGGATGGTGCCGATGAGTTCAGGCACCGTCACCCCCGCATCCAGCGCGATGCGCTTGGTCTTGAGCTTGTCATCCACCAGCGGATAGAGGCGGCGCGGGTTGTAGCGGCTGATGTAGGAGTGGTTGCGCTTGTTCATGCCGAGGATGCCTGCCTGGGACAGGCTCCACGGACTGGTGTATTTCTGCCAGAACCACATCTGTTACTTGTCCTTACCCGGGGTGGCACCAGACTTCATCTCGTCCACCAGCGGCTTGAAGCGCTTGAGCTCGCTCAGCTTGTAGCCGGTGTAGTTACCCATCAACAGCACGGTCGCCATCAGCACCAGCTGCAGGCCGAGGAAGTTGAAGGTGAGGTGACGAATGAGCTCGTTGTCCATGGCCAGGTAGGCGATGACCGCCACCAGCAGGGAGCCGCCACCCTGGCGGAACACCTCTTTGGGACCCTCTTCTTCCCACAGGATGGACATGCGTTCGATGGTCCAGGAGAGGATGATCATCGGGAAGAAGGTGATCTTCATGCCGTCGGTCAGCCCCAGCTTGAAGGCGAACGCCGAGAAGATGCCGATCATCGAGATCACCATGATGATGATCGCCGATATTCGGGCGACCAGCAGCAGGTTCAGCCTCGAGAGGTAGGAGCGGATCACCAGGCCGGTGCCGACGATCAGCAGGAAGCCGATGAGGCCGGTGACCAGCGAGGTCTGGATGAAGGCGACCGCGATCAGCACCGGCATGAAGGTGCCGGAGGTCTTGATCCCCACGATGACCCGCAGGAACACCACCATCAGCACGCCGATGGGGATGAGCAGCAGACCCTTGAACAGGGCTTGCTCTTCCAGGGGCAGGCTGTGGATGGAGAAGTTCATCATCTCGGATTTTTCGAACTTCTGGGCCAGGGCCACGTTGACCGGTTGCTCCTGCTCGATCATCGAGAAGGTGACGCGGGAGTTGTGACCGCCGGTGACGTCCAGGAGGGCGCCGGAGTTGTACTCCCACAGCAGCAGGTTGGCCGGTTGACCCTGTTCACCGCTTTGCGGGTTGAACAGCTTGTAGTCGGTCGGGCTGTTGAAGACCTGCAGGTAATCCACCAGCTCCTGACGGCGACGGCCATCTTCCAGGCTGAGGGCGTGGACCACCCGGGCCGGGACGTCCGCGTTGTTGAGCAGCTCGGCAATCAGATTGGCGCGGCTCTTGTGGGACTTGAGCAGCTCGGCGTTCTGTTCCTGCTTCTCGATCTCCTTGATGATCTCGCGGGTCAGGGTGTAGCCGTCGGCGGAGCGCTCCTGGGCGCGCTCCAGGATCTGCTTCATGGCCGTGGCGTAGGGCTCGCTCTCGATCTGCTTCTCGATGGCGGGCGGCTGCGGGTTGGCGGCGGGCTTGGCATGGGCATCGGCCATCATGTCGACCCGGTAGTAGAGCTCCTGACGGCCGGAGGCGGCGCGGATGGACCACTCGGCGCGGGCATCCCCGTCTTTTTCCACGAACGACAGGCCATAGCCCGGGCTCGCGGCGTTCTCGTTCATCAGGGTGAAGCCGGGCTGGGTGCCCGGAATGGCCAGGGAGGCGATCACCGGCTCGCCGGTGGCCTCGAATTCGAGCTTGGCTTCGATGGACCAGATCTGGCGCTTTTCACCCGGTGTGAGCGGGACGTCCAGCGCGATGTGATGATAGAAGGTCATCCCCAGGCCGACGATGTAGAGCAGGGCGACCAGCAGATAGAACGGCTTACGGGAAACCATGGATTATTTCACATCCTTGAGCTTGGGTTTGGGTTGGATATATTCGCGGGCCACGTCGACCACGGCGATGTCTTTGAGGAATTCACGGCCCAGCAGCACGGGGAAGGTCATGTCGCTGCGGTCCTTCAGGGTAAATTCGGCCTTCTCGGTCATGTCGCCGATGCGCACGGCGAGGCGGACCACGGGGCGACGGTCGAGATCGTCGGCGGAAGCCTGACGGACCCGCACGTGACGCACCAGGGGCGCTTCAATCTGGATCTTGTCGTCCATCTCCTGGTGGCTCAGGAAGAAGCGCACCCAGTTCTTGCCGTTGCGCTCGAAGATGGTGATCTCCTGGGCGCTGATGGAGGAGGTGGTGGCGCCGGTGTCGACCCGGGCCTGGAAGGCGTCGTTGGCGGCGTCAACCCAGATCCACTCCGCTTCACCCACCAGCAGCTTGCCATCGACGGTGTGACCCTGGCTCGGCGCCGGGCACTTCTCGGTGGGAATGGGCATGGCCTTGGGCGGCTCGGGAGGCAGGGTAGCCAGCTTGCTGTCGACTTTCTTCACGGACTCTTTCATGTTGGTGACATCGGTGTTGAGCTGAACCAGCAGGTGCTGTTGCTGCACATACTGCTTCTGTTGCTGTTCCATGGATGTTTGCAGACGTTGCTCGCTCAACGAGATCTCGTTGCGCAGCTCGGCCAGCGTCAGGGTCGGGGCCGGGGGGGCTTTTTCCATACTGACACACCCGCCGAGACTGAGCAGGGAGAGCAGGGTCATTCCTTTTAATTTGCTTTTCATGTCATTCATTTAACTGTGCTTCCTGGAATTGGGTCAGTGTAACTTCCACAGCCGCCATCGGCTAGTCTTTGGCCTTTCTGGCGATCAGTACGGCACGTTTGGGTGCCGGGTATCCTTCGACCGTGAGTGCAGGATTGTGTGGATCCAGATAGTCACTCAGGGACTCGTTAATCATCCAGTCGGTACGACGCTGTTCGTCGGTGCTGGTCATATTCTCGTCGACGATGCGCACATCGGTGAACCCGCAGCGCTCGACCCAGCGTGTGAGGGCCGCGCTCGAGGGGAGGAACCAGACGTTGCGCATCTTGCCGTAGCGATCGGAGGGCATCAGCACCTGGTTTTCGTCGCCGTCCACCACCAGGGTCTCGAGCACCAGCTCCCCATCGTCTTTGAGCTGGTTGCGCAACTGCTCGATGTGCTCGATGGGGGACTTGCGATGATAGAGCACCCCCATGGAGAAGACGGTGTCAAAGGCCCGCAGATCCGGCAGCTCCTGGATACCGAGCGGCAGCAGGTGGGCGCGCTGGTCGTTGTCCATGAAGTGGCGAATGGCTTCGAACTGGCAGAGGAACAGCGGGCTCGGGTCGATGCCGACCGCCAGTTTCGCCCCTTCCCCCACCATGCGCCAGAGGTGGTAGCCGCTGCCGCAGCCCACGTCCAGCACGTAGCGGCCCTGGAGCGGGCTGATGTGGGGCAGCACCCGATCCCACTTCCAGTCGGAGCGCCACTCGGTGTCGATGTGGATGCCGTGCACATGGAAGGGGCCCTTGCGCCAGGGCATGAGCTGGCGCAACAGGCTCTCGGTCTTCTTGCGCTCACCCTCTCCCAGGCTATCGGAGCCGCCGATGGCGACCCGCTCTTTGAGCTCTATCCGGCCGGGGGCCACGACGGGCAGCTTGGCGAGGGCGCGGTTCCAGCGCGGCAAATCCCCGTGCAGGTTGTCGTGCTGCCAGGCGTGCAGCTGGGCGGGCAGGGTGTGCAGCCAGTGGCTCAACCTGTTCTTGGCGATCAGTTGATAAAAATGGGCGAAATCGATCATGGCTTAGTTGGTGTCGCTGGCTTTGATGGCAATCATGGAGCCGAAGTTGAAGCACTGGAACCAGAGGTCCAGGTGGGTGAAGCCGGCGTCCCGCAGGCGCGCCTGATGGACCGCCAGGGTGTCGGTGCGCATCACGTTCTCAAGGGCGGTGCGCTTCTGGCTGATTTCCAGTTCGCTGTAGCCGTTGGCCCGTTTGAAGTCGAGGTGCAAGTCGATGAGCAGCTCGTTGACCTGCTCGTCATCGAAGCGGAACTTCTCGCTCAGGATGAGGATGCCGCCGGGGCTCAGGCCGTCAAAGATGCGCGCGATGAGGGCGGCCCGCTTCTCGGGGGCGACGAACTGCAGGGTGAAGTTGAGCACCACCACGGAGGCGTTCTCGATGGGGATGTCGCAGATGTCCGCCTCCACCAGCTCCACCGGCACCTCGGACTTGAAGCCCGAGAGGTGAGCGCGGGCCCGCTCGATCATGGGGTGGGAGAGATCCACCGCCGTGATCTGGCAGCCGGGCTGGGTGACGTGGCGGCGCATGGCCTGGGTCGCGGCGCCGAGGGAGCAGCCGAGATCGTAGAGGCGGCTCTGGGGCTGGGCGTAGCGGGCGGCCATCATGCCGATGGCGGAGATGATGTTGCTGTAACCGGGCACCGAGCGCTGGATCATGTCGGGGAAGACGTCGACGACCTGCTCGTCAAAGCAGAAGTCTCCCAGACGGGCAATGGGGGCGGCAAAAATCTGATCGTGCATGCTGACGCAACCTGACAGCCGGTGTGGTGGGCGGCTGTTTTATTCAATTGAATCTTGGGTGGACGGGCATCGAAATGGCGTCGTCACCGGTTGACGAACGGGGTGGCTTGCTCCGGGATCCTTCGGGCTGCCCCTGTTCGCAACGGGCCATGGTCCGGGCCCTCAGGGTGCCGGGCTGGGGTGGGCAACGCATTGCCATGCACCCAGGCCCGGGACCTTACTTGGGGCGCTAGTGTAGAGGAAAGGCGGGCGTTTGTCTTGACGCCAACCCCGGTGGGACCACAAAAAAAGCGGCTTTTTTTGGGGACGGAGAAGGGGCGGGGAGGGGGCCGCTCAAAAGGGCAGCACCCCCTGGCGGGCGCGATCGTTTTCTCCTGGCCAGGGGGCCATCTCCTGGCCGAGCAGGCGGCTGATCTGCCGTGCGAGTTCGGGGGCCCGGGCATTGTCGGCGGTGTGGACAAAGAGGTAGAGATCCTTGCCCTCCTGGAGCCATTGTTTCCAATGTGGCAACCATGGTGGCAAAAATGGGTGATTGTCCTCGATTTGAGGCAAACCAATCAGGCGCACCACCGGGGCACCCCCTGTGGCCAGCAGATGGACCGGCAACCTGGGTTTCTTGCCCTGGGCATCGATCATGGCGGCCGTGGTGGCGGGCACCGAGAAGAGCGGGCGGCTGTCGAGCATGATGCGATTGATGCCCCGCGCCATCAGCATCCGGTTGAGGGCCCGTTCCGCCTCCCCCTTGGCGAAGAAATCGGGGTGGCGCACCTCGAGGGCATAGGTGAAATCCTGGGGCAGCCGCGCGAAGAAGGCATCCAGACGGGCCAGCCCCTCTGGCCCGAAGCGGGCGGGCAGTTGCAGCTTGAGCAGCCCCAGCTTGTCATGCAGGGGGGCCAGCAGGCGGATGAAGGCCGTCACCTGTTTGTCCACGCTCACCAGATCGCTCTGGTGGCTGATCTCCTTGGGAAACTTGAAGCTGAAGCGAAAGTGGTCGGGGACCGCATCGGCCCAGCGCTGCACCGTCTCCGGGGTCGGCGAGGCGTAGAAGGTGGTGTTGCCCTCCACGGAGTTGAATACCCTGGCATAGTCGGCGAGGTGCTCGGCGGGCCTGGCATTCATCCCCAGCAACTGGCCGGGCCAGGCCGGGTGTGACCACTGGGGCAGGCCCAAATAGAGGCTCATGATGGTTCCTGTCGGCAGGTTGGCGCACTTTTGCCCTCCTTTTTGCGCCAGAACAACAAAAAACAGGGTAAAGGGGGCTGCGGGCCATTTTACCCAAATGGAGGTTTTCCTCTATAATGCCAACCCTTTTGTTTGCCACATTGTCGTAATGCGCGCGACCGAGCCCCCGGGTGACGATGATCGCGGCCCGGCAGTGGCCAGACAACGACGCCAGCCGATACCCCGGCGCCCACTCGTCATCCCGGTCGGGAGCGGGGGCATGCCTGGGACGGCGGCAAGAATCCGGCTCGGGGAGCCGGATGACCCGAGACAGATTTCAAACCGGGCAAGAAGCAGGATCTGGCCAGCTGTGAGACAGACGGTGCTTGCCAGTCGTGCCCGGCGACCCAGGATGAACCGTCTCTCTACCATTTCGAAGGAAGAAGTCCATGCGCTCTATCTATTGCGGACAGGTCAATGAGGCCCATGCCGGGCAGACCATTACATTGTGCGGTTGGGTCCATCGTCGTCGTGATCTCGGCGGCCTCATCTTTATCGACATGCGCGACCGCGAGGGCATCGTGCAGGTGTTCTTCGATCCGGACAAGCCGGACGCCTTTGCCCTGGCCTCCGAGCTGCGCGGCGAGTTCTGCATCCAGGTGACCGGCGTGGTGCGTACCCGCCCCGACTCCCAGCGCAACAGCGACATGGCCACCGGTGCCATCGAGGTGTTCGCCCACGAGCTGACCATCATCAACCGTGCCGAGCCGCTGCCCCTTGACTTCAACCAGGTCAACAGCGAAGAGGTGAGCCTCAAGTACCGCTACCTGGACCTGCGTCGTCCCGAGATGGCCAAGTACCTGAAGACCCGTGCCAAGGCCAGTGCCTTCGTGCGCCGCTTCATGGACGAGCACGGCTTCCTCGACATCGAGACCCCGATGCTGACCAAGGCGACCCCGGAAGGGGCCCGTGACTACCTGGTGCCGAGCCGCGTGCACAAGGGCAAGTTCTACGCCCTGCCGCAGTCCCCCCAGCTGTTCAAGCAGTTGCTGATGATGTCCGGCTTCGACCGCTACTACCAGATCGTCAAGTGCTTCCGCGACGAAGACCTGCGTGCCGACCGCCAGCCGGAATTCACCCAGATCGACGTGGAGACCTCCTTCATGACCGCGCCCCAGGTGCGTGAAATCATGGAAGAGATGATCCGCAAGCTCTGGCTGCACATCCTGAACGTGGACCTGGGTGACTTCCCCATCATGACCTTCGACGAGGCCATGCGCCGCTTCGGCTCCGACAAGCCGGACCTGCGCCTGCCCATGGAGCTGGTCGATGTGGCAGATCTCTTGACCGAGGTGGAGTTCGCCGTGTTCGCCGGCCCCGCCAAGGATCCGAAAGGCCGTGTGGCGGCCCTGAAGGTACCGGGCGGCGCTGAGCTGTCTCGCAAGCAGATCGACGAGTACACCAAGTTCGTCGGCATCTACGGTGCCAAGGGCCTGGCCTGGATGAAGGTCAACGAAGCCGGGAGCGGCCTCGAAGGGGTGCAGTCCCCGGTGGCCAAGTTCCTCTCTGACGCCATCGTGCGCGAGATCCTGGCCCGTACCGGCGCGATGGACGGCGACATCATCTTCTTCGGCGCCGACTCCAAGAAAGTGGTGTGCGATGCCATGGGCGCCCTGCGCCTGAAGGTGGGCCGCGATCTGGGCCTGGTGGAGAACGTCTGGAAGCCGCTGTGGGTCATCGACTTCCCCATGTTCGAGGAAGATGGCGAAGGCGGCCTGGCGGCCATGCACCACCCCTTCACCGCCCCGAGCAACCTGGGCCCGGCCGAGCTGAAAGCGAACCCGGTGGGCGCTTACGCGAACGCCTACGACATGGTGATCAACGGCTACGAAGTGGGTGGCGGCTCTGTGCGTATCCACAACAGCGAGATGCAGTCCACCGTGTTCGACATCCTGGGGATCACCCCGGACGAGCAGCGCCTGAAGTTCGGCTTCCTGCTGGATGCCCTGAAATACGGCACCCCGCCCCACGCCGGCCTGGCCTTCGGTCTGGACCGCCTCAGCATGCTGCTGACCGGCACCGACAACATCCGGGATGTCATCGCCTTCCCGAAAACCACGGCGGCCGCCTGTCTGATGACAGACGCCCCGAGCTTTGCCAACCCGGCCCAACTGGGCGAGCTGGCGATTGCGACCACCGTCAAGGGTGACGAATAAGCCGTTATCGGCAACAAAGGCCGCAGCGATGCGGCCTTTCCCGTTTCCCCCTGGGCGCAACCAGTGTTACTGAAATTTCCAACTATAACGGAGAGTCCCTATGGCAGGTCACAGTAAATGGGCCAACATCAAACACCGCAAGGCGGCGCAAGACGCCAAGCGCGGCAAGATCTTCACCAAGCTGATCCGCGAAATCACCACCTCCGCGCGTCTGGGTGATGCCGATCCTGCCAACAACCCCCGCCTGCGTGCGGCGGTGGCGGCAGCCCTGACCAGCAACATGACCCGCGACACCATCAACCGCGCCATCGCCCGTGGGGCCGGCGGCGGTGACGGCGAGCAGCTCGAGACCATCGTGTACGAAGGGTACGGCCCGGCCGGTTCCGCCGTCATGGTGGAGTGCCTGACCGACAACCGCAACCGTACCGTGGCCGAAGTGCGCCACGCCTTCAGCAAGTGCGGCGGCAACCTGGGGACCGACGGCTCCGTGGCCTATCTGTTCACCAAGAAGGGGGTGCTGACCTTCGTGGGCGCCGATGAAGACGCCCTGATGGACGCCGCCCTGGAAGCCGGTGCCGACGACGTGGTGACCGAAGAAGATGGCACCATCGAGGTCTACACCACCCCGAACGACTTCGGCACCGTGCTGGACGGTCTGGAAGCCGCCGGCTTCAAGCCCGAGAGCGCCGAAGTGACCATGATCCCCTCCACCGAGGCGGAACTGGATGCCGAGACCGCGCCCAAGCTGATGCGCCTCATCGACATGCTGGAAGATCTGGACGACGTGCAGGAGGTGTACCACAACGGCTCCATCTCCGACGAGATCGCCGCGACCCTGTGATTGCCTCTCGGGAGCGCTGTGATCCCCCAGGGCAAGGGGAGGCCGACCACAACGGTCCTCTCACCCGGCTCCGACGAGATCGTCGCGACCCTGTGATCCCTCAGGGCAAAGGGGAGGGCGACCACAACGGTCCTCTTCCCCGGCTCCGACGAGATTGCCGCGACCCTGTGATTGCCTCTCGCGACCCTGTTCAGGTTCGCGAACACACAGGTGCGACACCTTGTTCACCTTCGCAAAAACGGCAGCCCGGGCTGCCGTTTTTTTATGTGCCAGACCGAGCACCTCCCCTTGTGGTTCGATTTCCTCTCTTAATGTTCGCTTAAGTTTGCCGTCCTAGGATGACCCCGTATCTGGACCTCCCTGGCTCTTGTCCTGTTTTTCAGGGCCGAGTGTCGGGATGGTCACCACGAAGCCTGCTGGCAGGTTGTTAGTTCCACTGGTTTGTCGGAGTCTCTCT
Organism: Aeromonas sp. QDB68; assembly: GCF_027707405.1. Classification (NCBI taxonomy): domain Bacteria; kingdom Pseudomonadati; phylum Pseudomonadota; class Gammaproteobacteria; order Aeromonadales; family Aeromonadaceae; genus Aeromonas; species Aeromonas sp. QDB68. The sequence goes on from NZ_JAPCIQ010000028.1 coordinate 39,151, forward strand.
ATGCGTCTCACTCTGGGAGTGATGAAGGTCAATCTGTTGCTGGTGCTGCTGTTTGCACTGGTCTTCAACTGGCCCATTTTCCTGCACTTTTATCGTATTCTCAGCGCCCTTGAACACGTCAAGGCGGGGTTTGTCCTCTCCATTCCCCTGGTACTGGTGGCGGCCCTCAACGCGGTGTTCCTGCCCTTTACCTTCCGTTATCTGCTCAAGCCCTTTTTCGCCTTGCTCATCCTGACCGGCTCCCTGGTCAGCTACGCCATGCTCAAGTACGGGGTGATCTTCGACATGGGCATGATGCAGAACATCATCGAAACCAACAGTGGGGAGGCGGGCTCCTACCTCAACGGCTCCGTGGTGCTCTGGTTCCTGCTGACCGGCCTGCTGCCGGTGCTGGTCCTGCTGTGGGTGAAGATTGAGTACCCCTGTCCCTGGTACAAGGGGCTGGGTCTGCGCCTCGGTTCCATCGCCCTCTCCTTGCTGTTTCTGATGGGGGCTGCCGCCCTCTATTACCAGGATTACGCCTCGGTCGGGCGCAACAACAAGTCCCTCGGCAAGGAGATAGTGCCCGCCAACTATGTGCACGGGCTCTACAAGTACGCCCGGGATGTGGTCTTCGCCACTCCCATTCCCTACCAGCAGATCGGCACCGATGCCAGGGTGATCGGCCAGCATGAGAAGCCGACCCTGATGTTCCTGGTGGTGGGGGAGACGGCCCGCAGCCAGAACTACTCTCTCAACGGCTACAAGAAGGAGACCAACGGCTTCACCGAGAAGGAGGCCAATGTCGTCTCGTTCAGGAACGTGCGCTCCTGCGGCACCGCCACTGCGCTCTCCGTGCCCTGCATGTTCTCGAACATGACCCGGCGTGGCTATGACGAGGCCAGGGCCCAGTCCCAGGACGGCTTGCTGGACGTGCTGCAACATGCCGGGATCTCGGTGCTCTGGAAGGAAAACGACGGCGGCTGCAAGGGGGTGTGCAAAAACGTCCCCACCATCGAGATTGAGCCCAAGGCATTCCCCGCATACTGCTCCGGCAATGCCTGTCATGACGAGGTGCTGTTGCAGGGGCTGGATCAGCAGATCGCCGACATGCAGGGCAAGCAGGGCAGCAAGCTGGTGGCCTTCCACCTGATGGGCAGCCACGGTCCGACCTACTATCGCCGCTACCCGGCCGCCGATCGCATCTTCCTGCCGGACTGCCCGCGCAGCGACATCGAGAACTGCAGCAACGAAGAGCTGGTGAACACCTATGACAACACCATCCGCTACACCGACAAGGTGCTGGCCCAGCTCATCGACAAGCTCAAGAGCCTGGAGAGCCAGTACAACGTGGGGCTGGTCTATCTGTCGGATCACGGCGAATCCCTCGGTGCCATGGGGCTCTATCTGCACGGCACCCCCTACAAGTTCGCACCGGACGATCAGACCCGGGTGCCGCTCCTGACCTGGTTCTCTCCCCAGTTGCAGGCAGACCGTCAGCTCAATCTGGATTGCCTGCAACAGGAGGCAGCCAGCAAGCGCTTCTCCCACGACAACCTGTTCCACTCCATGCTCGGTATCATGGACGTGCAGACCCAGGTCTATGACGGCAAGCTGGATCTGTTCAAACCGTGCCGGGCGGGGTGAATGGGCCCGAGCGGTTGAGCGGCACGACAACCTGTTGCCCCGCACCATGCTCGGCATCATGGACGTGCAGACCCAGGCCTATGACGGCAAGCTGGATCTGTTCAAGCCGTGCCGGGCGGGGTGAATGGGCCAGAACGGTTGAGCGGCACGACAACCTGTTGCCCCGCACCATGCTTGGCATCATGGACGTGCAGACCCAGGTCTATGACGGCAAGCTGGATCTGTTCAAGCCGTGCCGGGCGGGGTAAACCACGGCGTCCGATTACGCCGCTACGGGGCTCATCGAACCTTCGCTCTGTTCAAACCTTGTAGAGCGGGGTAAACCGGCGAAAACAGACCATAAAAAAACGGCAGCCACTGGCTGCCGTTTTCGTATCCGAAGGGGTAGGCCTTACTTTTGCTCCATGATGATCTGCAGCAGATCCCCTTCCAGCAGGGAGCGCTTGACCAGGGCGAAGCCGCCGATGGTGGGCTGGTTCTGGAAGCGCGCCTTCACGATGGGCAGGCCGCGATGGAAACTTGGCAGAGACTGGTGCTCGACACAGCGGCGGATGGCCGGGATCAGGATCTCTTCGGCGGCGGTGATTTCACCGGCGATGAGCACCTTCTGGGGGTTGAACAGGTTGACCGTGATGGCGATGGCGCGCCCTAGGTGCTCCCCCACGTTCTCGATCACGCTGCGGGCCAGCTCGTCACCGGCCACCGCCGCCTTGCACACCTCCTGAATGGTGATGTGCTTCTCTTGCAGCGAACTCAGGTGACCGCGGCTGATGAGCTCCTTCACCTTGTCGACGATGGCCTCGTTGGAGGCGATGGTCTCGAGGCAGCCGAAGTTGCCGCAGTGGCAGCGCTTGCCAAGGGGTTCGACCTGGATGTGGCCTATTTCGCCGACGTTGCGGTTCTGGCCAAGAAACACCTTGCCCTTGGTGATGATGCCCGAGCCCGTCCCCTGGTGGACACTCACCAGGATGGAGTCCATGCAGTCGCGGGACTCGCCGAAGAAGTGCTCGGCCAGCGCCAGCGAACGGGTGTCGTTGCCCACGTAGCAGGGGAGGTTGAAGTGGTGCTCCAGGAGCTTGGCGAGCCCCAGGTTGCGGATCTGGTAGGTGGGGGTGTAGATGACCATGCCGGATTCCGGGTTGACCAGACCCGGCATGGTCAGCGCGATACTGATGAGGTTGCGGCTGCGATCCTGATTGGCGTCGATGAAGGCGCCAATCTCCCGCAGCAGCATGTCCACCACCGGTTGCTGCTCGATCTCGGTCACCTGGGTGATGTGCTGATCGAGCTCCTTGCCGTCGAGGTCATACAGGGAGAGCTGCAGGTAGCCGCGACCCAGCTTGGCGGACACAAACTGGAAGCGATGCTTGATGGTGGTCAGGGAGATGGCGCGGCGCCCGCCAGTGGAGGCTTGCGGCGAGGTTTCCCTGATGAGGCCGTGCTCGATCAGTTGCCGGGTTATCTTGGTCACGCTGGCCGGGGCCAGCTGACTCAACTCGGCAATTTTGACCCGCGAGATGGGCCCCTGCAGGTCAATGAGGCGATAGACGACCGCACTGTTTACCTGCTTGATAAGATCTACGTTTGCTATTTGTCCGCCAGTCATAGTGTCACTGTGTTGTGTAGTGTCCGTTAACCACGGTCCCGCAGACCGCGAAGGCCTGATCAAAGACGGTGAGGTTGGCAATTTTTCCGACCTGGATACTACCGAGACGCGAGTCCCATCCAATGGCGCGAGCGGGGTAAAGGGTGGCCATTCTCAGTGCTTCGTCGAGCGGCAATCCGACCTGTTTGACCAGATTTTCCACCCCTTCGATCATGGTGAGGGCGGAGCCGCCGAGTGTACCATTCTCATCGACGCACTGACCATCGCGGAAATAGACGGTTGCGCCGCAAAAATCAAATTTCTCAAAGCCTTCCGGTGCACCCGCCGCCGCGGTGGCATCGGTGACCAGCACCAGCCGCTCCCCCAGCATCCTGTGCGCCAGGCGCACGTTGGCCCAGTGTACGTGGTGGCCGTCGACGATGATGCCCGCATAGACATCCTTGCGATCGTAGATGGCACCGACCACGCCGGGCTCGCGACCATTCAGGGTCGGGGTCATAGCGTTGTAGAGGTGGGTGGCAAAGCGCATGCCGTTGTCAAAGCCCGCCATGGCCTGGTCGTAGTTGGCGGCGGTGTGGCCAGCGGAGACCAGGATGCCGGCCTCCACCAGACGGCGGATGTGCTCGGGCTTGTTGCGCTCTGGCGCCAGGGTGATCTTGGCGATGGCGTCCGCGTTGTCGCAGAAGAAGTCGATCATCTCGTCGGCGGGCTGGCGGATCTGTTCGGCCGGGTGGATCCCCTTGCGCTTGAGGTTGGTGTAGGGCCCTTCCAGATGGACGCCAAGCACCTCGTTGGGGTGGGCGGCCATGTAGTCGCGGGTGACGGCGACGGCCTGCTTCATGTCCGCATCCGGGCTGGTGATCAGGGTCGGCAGGAAGCTGGTGGTCCCGGATTTCAGGTTGGCCGCCTGCATGGTGGCCAGGGTGTCCGTGGTGATGTGACCGTTGAACATGACGCCACCGCAGCCGTTGAGCTGGACGTCGATGAAGCCGGCGCTGAGGTTGGCGCCCTGGAGGTCAATCTGCTCGATGCCGGCGGGCAGTTCTGCCTGGCGGGAGATGGCGACAATCTTGTCGCCATCGATGACCACGCCATAACCGGTCAGCACGCAGCTGCCGGTGTAGAGAGTGCAATTAGTCAGAGCGTACATGGGAGCTCCTCAGAGGTGCTTGATGTTGTCGGCTTCCAGTTGCTGGAAGTAGCGCACCGTCTTGACCTTCAACTCCATGGTGGAAGGTTCGTCGCACACCACAATCCCTTTCGGATGCAGTTGCAGGGTGGAGATGGTCCACATGTGGTTGACGCAGCCCTCCACGGTGGCCTGCAGGGCCTGGGCCTTGGCGTGACCGACCACCAGGATCAGGATCTCTTCGGCGTCCATCAGGGTGCCGACACCCACGGTCAGAGCCAGCTTGGGCACCTGCTCCATGTCGCCGCCAAAGAAGCGGGAGTTGGCGATGCGGGTGTCTTCGGTCAGGGTCTTGACCCGGGTACGGGAAGCCAGGGAAGAGGCCGGTTCGTTGAAGGCGATGTGACCGTCGTTGCCGACGCCGCCCATGAACAGGTGGATTTTGCCGTAGGACTTGATCTTGTCTTCGTAGCGCTGGCACTCGGCCACCAGATCCTCGGCGTTGCCATTGAGGATGTTGATGTTTTCCGGGCGAATGTCCACGTGATTGAAGAAGTTGTTGTGCATGAAGCTGTGGTAGCTCTCCGGATGTTCCTTGGGCAGCCCCACATACTCGTCCATGTTGAAGGTGACCACGTTCTGGAAGCTCACCTCGCCGGCTTTATGCAGCTCAATCAGGCGCTTGTAGGTGTTGAGCGGGGTGCCGCCAGTGGGCAGACCCAGCACGAAGGGGCGCTCGGCAGTGGGTTTGAACGCATTGATGCGGTCAACGATGTAACGGGCAGACCAGAGACCCACCTGGCTGGCAGACTTCAACGGGATCAGGCGCATTCTATATACCTCAGTACGGTTGCCGCACAGGGAGTGACGGCAAGGGACCAGACACGGATTCAAGTTGTTTTATAGCGTAAATAAAGATTGCGAACTAAGCCACATCTATCGGCTACCTTTATCTCTGTTGAGTGATAATGATCACGAAAGCCGGTTTATTAATTTGCGCAGCGAAATAAAGCACATAGACTGCCAATCAAGCCTTGATGGCTTATGCGTCGAACGTGATAAGCACTTAATTTCTAGAAAAACACCAACTAAGGAGAGGAACCGTGAACATTCTCGGTTATTTGCAAAAGATCGGCCGTGCCCTGATGGTGCCGGTAGCGGTATTGCCTGCCGCCGCGATCCTGATGGGGATTGGCTACTGGATTGACCCGAACGGTTGGGGTGGCGGAAGCCCTCTGGCTGCGTTTCTGATCAAGGCGGGCGCCGCCATCATCGACAGTATGCCCATTCTGTTCGCCGTCGGCGTCGCTTACGGCATGTCCAAGGATAAAGACGGTTCCGCCGCGCTGGCCGGTCTGGTCGGCTTCCTGGTGGTCACCACCCTGCTGAGCCCGGGCGCCGTGGCCCAGATCAAGGGTATCCCGGCCGACCAGGTGCCGGCAGCCTTTGCCAAGATCAGCAACCAGTTCGTCGGCATCCTGTGTGGTGTCATCGCCGCTGAGCTGTACAACCGCTTCAGCAGCGTGGAGCTGCACAAGGCGCTGGCCTTCTTCTCCGGTCGTCGTCTGGTGCCGATCGTGACCTCCGTGGTGATGATCGTCGTCTCCTTCATCCTGATGGCCGTCTGGCCGGTCATCTACGGTGGCCTGGTGAGCTTCGGTGAATCCATCGTCAGCATGGGCTCTACCGGTGCCGGCATCTATGCCTTCTTCAACCGTCTGCTGATCCCGGTCGGTCTGCACCACGCCCTGAACTCCGTGTTCTGGTTCGACGTGGCCGGCATCAACGACATCCCGAACTTCCTGGGTGGCCAATCCTCCATCGACGCCGGCAAGGCTGTCGTGGGCGTGACCGGCATGTACCAGGCAGGCTTCTTCCCCATCATGATGTTCGGTCTGCCGGGTGCCGCACTGGCCATCTACCACAGCGCGAAGAAAGAGAACAAAGAGAAGGTTGCGTCCATCATGATCGCTGCCGCCTTTGCCGCCTTCTTCACCGGGGTGACCGAGCCGCTCGAGTTCTCCTTCATGTTCGTGGCGCCGGTACTGTACGTCATCCATGCCCTGCTGACCGGTATCTCCGTGTTCATCGCAGCCTCCATGCACTGGATCGCCGGTTTCGGCTTCAGTGCCGGTCTGGTGGATATGGTGCTCTCCAGCCGCAACCCGCTGGCGACCCAGTGGTACATGCTGCTGGTACAGGGTCTGGTCTTCTTCGGCCTCTACTACGTGGTCTTCCGCGCAGTGATCGCCAAGTTCAACCTGAAAACCCCGGGCCGTGAAGATGACGAAGCCGTGCCGGTACAGGCTCAAACCACCGATCGCACCGAGCTGGCCAAGCAGTATCTGGAAGTGCTGGGTGGTCAGGACAACCTGGTGACCATCGATGCCTGCATCACCCGTCTGCGTCTGACCCTGAAAGACCGCAGCATCGTTGACGAGCGCAAGCTCAAAGCCCTGGGCCTGTCTCTTGATCAGATCTTGATCCCCTGCGCCATCAGATCCTTGGCGGCAAGAAAGCCATCCAGTTTACTTTGC
>NZ_JAPCIQ010000029.1:0-46005 GCF_027707405.1 Aeromonas sp. QDB68
TGGTGTGTTTGGAGACAGCCAGTTTACCAGCACCCTGTCTGTCAACTTCCACTTCCCCAAGATCCCGCGAAGAACCTAAAAAAAGGAGAGGCAAGCCTCTCCTTTTTTGATGTTCGCAGCGGCAGCCGCCATGCACTCAGTGCAGCTTCATGCTCGGGCGCAGCACCCGGTTGATGCGGCCCACCAGCATGATGAGGCCGGTCTTGATGTAGCCGTGCAGGGCGACCTGGTGCATCCGGTAGAGGGAGATGTAGACCAGGCGCGCGATGTAGCCCTCCACCATCATGGAGCCCCGCATCAGGTTGCCCATCAGGCTGCCCACGGTGGAGAAGCGGCTCAAGGAGACCAGGGAGCCGTGGTCGTGGTAGCGGTAGGGCTTCATCTCGCCGCCGTTCATCTTGGCCAGGATGTTCTTGAACGCCTGGGTCGCCATCTGGTGGGCGGACTGGGCGCGGGGCGGCACGAACTTGCCGTCCGGCTGCGGGCAGGCGGCGCAGTCGCCGATGACGAAGATGTTCTCGTCCCGGGTGGTCTGCAGGGTCTCGTGGACCACCAGCTGGTTGATGCGGTTGGTTTCCAGGCCCGCGATCTCCTTCATGAAGTCCGGCGCCTTGATGCCCGCGGCCCACACCATGAGGTCTGCTTCAATCAGCTCCCCATCCTTGGTGTGCAGGCCCTCGGCGGTGGCCTCGGTGATCATGGTGGCGGTGCGCACGTCCACGCCCAGCTTCACCAGCTCCTGATGGGCGGAGCCGCTGATGCGCTCCGGCAGGGCCGGCAAGATGCGGGGGCCCGCTTCCACCAGGGTCACCTTGAGGCTGTCGGTGGTGAGGTTCTTGAAGCCGTAGGCGTAGAGCTGCTCCACCGCGTTGTAGAGCTCGGCGGAGAGTTCGACGCCGGTGGCGCCGCCGCCGACGATGGCGATCTTCACCTTGTCACCGGGCTGGTATTCGGTGGCGAACTGCAGGAAGCGGTTCATCATGCTGTTGTAGAAGCGGTGTGCCTGGGAGGGGCTGTCCAGGAAGATGCAGTGATCCTTGATACCCTTGGTGTTGAAGTCGTTGGAGACGGAGCCGATGGCCATCACCAGGATGTCGTAAGCCACTTCCCGCTCGTTGACCACCAGGGCGCCGCTCTCGTCGTGGATGGGGGCCAGCACGATGCGTTTCTCGTCGCGCTTGATGTCGGTCAGGCTGCCGAGCTGGAATTCGAAGCCGTGGTTCTTGGCGTGGGACTGGTAGCTCAGGGCGTCGATGCCCGCATCCATGGAGCCGGTGGCCACTTCGTGCAGCAGGGGTTTCCACAGGTGGGTGCGATTGCGATCCACCAGGGTGATCCTGGCCTTGTTCTTCTTGCCCAGCTTGCGGCCCAGGCTGGTCGCAAGCTCGAGACCACCGGCGCCACCGCCTACAACGACAATATTCATCATGATGATTTTCCTTGGTTCCTCAAAACGAAAGGGAGCCATTGGCTCCCTAAAACGAAATCGGTTGACGTGATGGCTCAGGCTTCTTTGAAGGCCTTCATCCGTTGCAGATGGTGCGAGATGTTCTTGAACTTATGGGTCTCGCGCTCATCCCATACGATGTCGTAATAGTTCTTCAATTCACGTTCAGTGTCCCGATTATCGCGGATTTCATCCTGAACGGAAAGGATGCACAGGCAGTTTCCTGAATTTTTATTACGAAATTCGGTTACACACTTGGTGCCGATGTCCTCGTACTCCTCCGGCCTGTCGATCTTGCCCTGCATGTTCTCTTCCGGGTGCAGATTGGGGTTGAAGACCACCTGCTTGATGCCGCACAGAAACCCGATCCGCTCGCTCCAGTAGCCACCCAAGCCCACGCCGCAGATGAGAGGTTTGGGATCGGTGCTCATGTCGAGCTGCTTCTTCACTTCCTTGAGCAGATGGCTCATGTCGTGGCGGGGGTGAACCGTGCTGTAGTGCACGAAACGCACATCATCATCGATAAACTGCAACTGCAGCACTTTTTCATGATTGCCGGGGCTGGTGGCATCAAAGCCATGCAGATAGATGATCATGGACAAGACCTCAAAAACTGTGTCGGTTCTATCGAAACTACCCCAGCGACAGGGCCTTGCGCCACCAAAACATCCCACTTTCTTGCTTTGGATCACGCCCCTTCGGGCCACCAAACCGCGCGTCGGGGCCGCTGTGGCAGCGCCATGCCCCGGCGGGACATGGCGCAAACCGGGTCTGGCGAGGTTAACCGCCGCACTGGGCGAAGCGCGCCACCGCCGCTTCCACCAGGGCCAGGCTCCCCTGCCAGAAGGCGGGTTTTCGAATGTCCTGCCCCAAATGCCGTTCGACCAGTTCTTCGGCGCTCATGCGACCTGTGTCTCGCAGCAGAGCGCGGTAGGCCTTCGCCACCCCCTCCTCCCCTGCGGCCTGGCGGCTCATCAGCTGCTGATAGACCCCGAGGCTGAACAGATAGCCAAAGAGGTAGGGGTAGTTGTAAAAACCGAAGCCCGCGATGGAGAAGTGCGCCTTGGCGGCCCAGAACAGGGGGTGATAGCGGTCGAGGCTCTTCTCATACCAGCGCCCCCAGGCCTCGTCGGTGAGCGCCTTGAGCCGGGCCGACGACACATAGCCCTGCGCACGCTCGGCCACCAGAGCCTGCTCGAAGTCAAAGCGGGCCGGGATGTTGACCAGGAAGGTGGCGGCGCCATCGGCATCCGCCCAGGCGATGGCCAGACGCTCCTCGGCGCTTCGGGCCTGCTCGTAGAGGGCGCTGCGCACCAGGGTCTCGGCGAAGATGGAGGCGGTCTCCGCGAGCGTCATGGGGTAGCTGCGCTGGCTCATGGGCAAGTCGCGGATGAGCCAGTTGTGCCAGGCGTGACCGAGCTCGTGGGCCAGCGTGATGACGTTGTCCATGGTGCCCGCATAGGCGATGAAGACCCGCGGCTCCACCGGCTCGGCAAACTTGGTGCAATAGGCCCCGGTGCGCCGGTTGGGGGTGGGGGCGGCATCAATCCAGCCGCGCTCGGCCATCATGCGGGCAAAGTCCCCCATCTCGGGGTCAAAGCGCGCGAAGGCCAGGGCGATGATGTCGACCGCTTCCTCGAAGGGGATCTCCCGGCGGCTGGCGGCAGGGGGCGGTGCAAAGAGATCCTCCGGCCCCAGCACCTCGAGGCCGAGGTGACCGGCCATCAGCCCCAGGGCCCGCTGGCCCAGATGGCGGGCCTGCCAGGTCTCCGCCATCAGGGTATCCAGAGTCGCCCGCTCGATGTGGCTCTGGTGGCAGGAGAGATCCAGGGCATCGAGGCGCCGGTGTTTGCCGCGCTGGCGCGAGAGCTCCAGGCGCCAGCCGTTGAGGGCGTTGAGGATGGCAGCCACCGTCTCCTGCTCCCCTTCCCAGCCGGCGCTGATGGCATCGAAGGCCTCTTTGCGCAGGGCACGATCCGGGCTGGAGAGCAGGTTGCTCGCCTCTGCCAGCCCCATCTCGCGACCCGCGATCACCAGCCTTATCTTGCCCACCAGATCGTTGTAGAGGTTGCCCCAGGCGTGCAGGCCGTCGGTGCCAAGGCCGATGACCAGTTGCTCCGCCTCCACCGGCAGCCGCTGATCCTGCAGGCGATGCTCGTGGCGCAGCCGGTACTCCTCCTCCCCGAGCAGGGGGTCGGCCATCAGTTGCTCAAATTCGGGCGCAGGCAGCCCCAGCATCAGATCTTCGATGGGGGCAAGCGTCTTGAACAGATCCGCATTGAGGGCTCGGGCCCGGGAGGCAACCTGCTTGGCGAGGGGATCCCGGGTGTCCTGGCTCCCCTTGCAGGCGGCCAGCACGGCGATGTTCCAGCCGATGTCGCGAATGCGCCGGGCCCGCAGGCGTACCTCCCTGAGGAAGTCCTGCAAGGCGCCTGGGGTGCGAGGCACCTGGGCCAGTCCCTCGATAAAACCGCTCAGCTCGGCCAGGCTGGCGCGGGCCAGGCTCATGTCCGCCTCGAGGACACAGCTGTCGAGGGAGGGGTAGATGTGATCATTTCGCCACTGCTGTGGATAGACTCGTTGTTGCATCGAACGCTCATCGTCAGGGACGGGCCTGGCCCGTCGTGAAATCCAGGTGGCCAGAGCCACCACCTTCGCGGGCAGGCATCACACCAGCCGCTCGAGGCGCACCACCGCCTCTTCCACATAGCGCAGGCTCTCCTGCCAGAACCCGGGTTCGCGGATGTCGACCCCCAGGTGCTTCTCCACCAGCGCCTCGGCGCTCATGCGGCCGGTATCTCGCAGCAGGGCGCGATAGGCGGGCACAAACTCGCCCCCGGCCCGCGCATGCTGGGCATAGAGCCCCAGGCTGAAGAGATAGCCAAACAGATAGGGGTAGTTGTAAAACCCGGACTCGGCGATGGAGAAGTGACCCTTGCTGGCCCAGAACAGCTCGTCATACTGGCTGAGGGCGTCACCATAGCACTGCTGCTGCGCCGATTTCATCATCTCCCGCATCTGGCTCGCCCCCACGTAACCCGCCTCTCGCGCCGTCACCAGAGCGCGCTCGAAGGCAAAGCGGGCGGGGATGTCGAGCAGCAGGCTCGCGGCCCGCTCCCCGTCCAACCAGGCGATGGCCCGGCGCTGCTCCACCTTGTCGGTGGCGGCCAGCAGGGCATCGCGCACCAGGATCTCGGCAAAGAGGGAGGCGGTCTCCGCCAGCGTCTTGGGGTAGCCCCGCTGCTCGAAGGGAAGATCCCGCAGCAACCAGCTGTGCCAGGCGTGACCGAGCTCATGGGCCAGGGTGATGACGTTGTCCATGGTCCCCTCGAAGGTGAGGAAGACCCTTGGCTCGGGCGGATCGGCATACTCGGTGCAATAGGCGCCGCTTCGCCTGTGCTCGCTCGGGGCGGCATCGATCCACCCCTTGTCGGCCATCATGCGGACAAACGCCCCCATCTCGGGATCGAAGGCGGCAAAGGCCTCCATCACCAGATTCAGCGCCTGCTCGAAGCCGAACTTGCCGTGTACGGCCTGGGGCGCCGGGGCAAAGAGATCCCAGGGGGCGAAGTCGGTGATCTGCTGGGCACAGGCCATGGCCCGCAAGGCGCGGCGCCCGAGCTCCCTGTGCTCCCCGGCCGCCGCCATCAGGGTCTCCAGGGTCGCGCCCGTGATGTGTTCCTGATGGCAGGTGACCTCAAGGGCATCCAGCCTGCGCCCCTTGCCGCGCTGGCGGCCGAGCTCGTTGCGCCAGCCGTTGATGGCGTTGAGAATGGCGGCCACCGTCTCCTGCTCCGCCTCCCAGGCGCCCTGGATGGCGTGCCAGGCACTGGCGCGCCGCGCCCTGTCCGGGTGGGCGAGCAGGTTGTCCGCCTGGGCAAGCCCCATGGGCACCCCCTCCACCACCGGCAGCAGCCGCCCCACCAGGTTGTCGTAGAGATCCCCCCACCCCTGCAGGCCGTCTACCGCCAACCCCTCGATGAGCTGCTCGCTCTCGAGCGAAAGCCACTGATCCTGCAGCGCTCTGTCGTGATGGATGTGGTAGGCCAGCTCGAAGAGCTCGGGGTCTTGCAGCAGGGTGCGCACCAGTGACTCGGGGGCGCGAACCCAGAACAGGTCCACCGGCTTGCTGCGCTGGGCCAGGATCGCCTCCAGCTGCTGGCCCCGGGAGAGCAGTACCCGGGCCTCCTCGTCGCGCCCGTTCTGGCTCAGCCGGTTGTAACCATAGACCTGGCTGTTCCAGGCCAGGGTCTTCACCCCGTTGGCCTCGCGGCGGATGGCCCGCAACAGGTGGCGCAGGGCATTGGCATCCGCAACGGGATGGGCGGGATCCGGCAGGTCCGCCAGGAGGGCGTCAAGCCGGGTGAGGGCGCGGGAAGCCTCCTGGAAGGCGTCCTCGATGGCAGGATCGTCGGGGGCGGCATAGATGTGAGCATCTCGCCAAACGGGTGGTTCCATGGTTGTCCTTGTCTGTTTGCGTCCATATCGGGTCACCCCGCCTCTGCGGGCGGGTGAAACCGGATAGTACGAAGGGGGCCAGGCACTTGCCTAGCCCCCATTCGAGGCAACCAGCAGAAGAGCGCCCCCGGGTGCGACGGCCCCTGTCGGCCCTCCCCCGACAAGCGACCTATTTGGCGGGCTGAAGCTTGCTCACCAGGGTCATGGCCACCACCAGCACCAGCCCTGCCACCACGCCTGCCAGGGCGCTCAGCAGGGTGGGCGTCACCACGGCCAGTACCCCGCCGACCCCGGGCAGGGCGGCCACCGTGCCCGCCGTCCCTTCGATGAGGTGATGGAGGAAGGGCCAGCCATGGACCAGAATACCGCCGCCGACCATGAACATGGCGATGGTGCCCACCAGGGCAAGCAGGTGCATCAGACGGGGCGCCGTCACCAGCAGCCCCTGCCCCACCGCCCGGCGCACGGCGCCGCCATCGGGCTTTTGCAGCAGGTGCAGGCCGATGTCGTCGAGCTTGACGATGAGCCCCACCAGGCCATAGACCCCGACGGTCATCAGCAGGGCGATGCCCGTTACCACAGCGATCTGCAGGCCCAGGCTCGACCCCTGCACGGTGCCGAGGGCGATGACGATGATCTCCGCCGAGAGGATGAAATCGGTGCGAATGGCCCCCTTCACCTTCTGGCGCTCATAGGCCGCCAGATCCTCGGGCACCGGCGCCGCCTGATGCGCCTCCTCCTTGTGGGGCAGGAACTTGTGGACCAGCTTCTCCGCCCCCTCGAAACAGAGGTAGGCCCCCCCCAGCATCAGGAGCGGGGTGATGAGCCAGGGGATAAGAGCACTGATGGCGATGGCGGCAGGCACCAGGATGAGCTTGTTGCGAAACGACCCCTTGGCCACCGCCCACACCACCGGCAGCTCACGCTCGGCCCGCACCCCGGAGACCTGCTCTGCATTGAGGGCGAGATCGTCCCCCAGCACCCCGGCCGTCTTCTTCGCCGCCACCTTGGTCATCAGGGCGACATCATCGAGCACGCTGGCAATATCATCGAGCAGGGTCAACAAACTGGCTCCGGCCATATCTGGCATTCCTTCTATTGAGTGGGACACATCCGGGCTGCCCCGGTCAGGGTGATGAGGGGGTCAGGGGATCACTGGCCCATCCGGGGATCACCCTTTGGGGCAAAAGATGGCACAGTGTAACGGGAAGCCGCCACGGCGGCAGCCCCCCATGGCAGATCCCCTGCTCCGTTTTCACTTCACGGCCACCGGCCCAAGGAGTTCCCATGCAACCCTGGCAACCTCTGCTCGATTTCTGGTTTGGCGATGACGCAGACGACGCTCCCCGTGCCGCCCGTCAGGCCCCCCTCTGGTGGGGCAAGAGCAGCGAGACCGATGCCCTGCTGGCCTCACGCTTCGGCGAACTGGCGGCCCGTGCCGCAGCGGGCGAGCTCGCCCATTGGGAGGGCGATCCCGCAGGGCGCCTGGCCCTCATCCTGCTGCTGGACCAGCTGCCGCGAAACCTTCACCGCCACACCCCCGCCGCCTTCGCCCAGGACGACAAGGCCAGGGCGCTGTGCCTCAAGGGGCTCACCCTCGGGGTCGACAAGGGGCTCTCGCCGCTGGCCCGGGTCTTCTTCTATCTGCCCCTCGAGCACGCGGAGTCCAGAGAACAGCAGGCCAGAAGCGTCGCCCTGTTCGAGGCGCTGGCCGACGAGCAGGCCACAGGCCCGGCCCGGGCCACCTTCGAAGGGTTTGCCGACTTTGCCCGCCGCCACCAGGTGATCGTCGATCGCTTTGGCCGCTTCCCCCACCGCAACGCCATCCTGGGCAGGGCGAGCACGGAGGAAGAGGCCGCCTTCCTGCAACAGCCCGGTTCGGGGTTCTGACATAAAAAAATCCCCGCCATGGGCATGGCGGGGAGAGAACAACCGATCCGCGCATCACTGGATGCGATAGCGGGAGATCTGCTGGTGGATATTCTCCGTGGTCACGTTCAGCTCCTCTGCGGCGGCGGAGGTCTCCTCCGCCGTGCTGCTGGTCTGCTGCACCACCTGGGCTATCTGCTCGACCTGGAGGGCGATGGATTCCGCCGCCGAGGTCTGCTCGCGGATGGCCAGGGTGATCTCGCCGACCTGATCCATGACGCGATGGGAGGCCTGGCGGATCTGGGTGATGATGGCCCCGCTTTCCGTCGCCATGGCCACCCCTTGCGCCACCTTCTCCTCCACCAGGACCATTCTGGCCACCGTGGCCTCGGACCCTTGCTGGATAGCCTCCACCGTCCTTGAGATCTCCTGGGTCGACTGGGCCGTCCGCTCCGCCAGCTTGCGCACCTCGTCGGCGACCACCGCAAAGCCGCGTCCCTGCTCACCGGCCCGCGCCGCCTCGATGGCGGCGTTGAGCGCCAGCAGGTTGGTCTGCCCCGCCACATCGTTGATGACGTTCACCACCCCACCGATGCGGGAGATCCCCTCCCCCAGCGCCGTCACATCGCGGGAGGCCTGACGAATGGCGTCGGCGATGTCGTTGATGGCGAGCACAGTGCGCTCTATGGTGGCCCCGCCGTCACTGGCGAGCTTGCCGGATTCATTGGTGATGCGACTGGTCTCCTGGGTGCGCTGGGAGATGTCCGTGATGCTCACGCTCATCTCCTCCACCCCGGCGGCGATAAGGCTGGTGGCGTCATTGGCCTGACTCGCCGACTCCGCCATGTGCTGGGCCGCCTGGGAGAGGGACTCTGCCGTGCTCTTGATCTGCAGGCTGCCCACCGAGAACTCGGTGAAGGTCTGCTGCAAGGTGTCCAGCAGGCGGTTGACCGCCGTCAGCGTCTGGCCGATCTCGTCCTGCTGGCTCACATTGGCCCGCAGGGTGAAGTTCAGGTCGCGCTGGATCTCGGACAGGGTCGCCATGGCCAGACGGAGGGGATTGGCGACCTGCCTGAACAGCCAGAGAAAGAGCACCAGCGTGAGGGCACCCGCGCCCACCGAGATGAACAACAGGGCCTGCATGCTGCTATCGGCATTCTGCTCGCCTCGCAGCTTGACGGCGTCACCTTGCTGGATGTTGAAGTGGACGTGCTTGTCGATGGCCTGGGAAAGCTGCTCAAACAAGGGGGCAAGCTCCTTGTCGATCGCCTCTCTGGCCTCCACATTCTTGTTCTCGCGGGACAGGCGCAGGACGTCTTCAGAGGCCTTGCCGTACTGGGCAACCAGGCGCCGATCATCGGCGACGAGCTGCCTGTCCTCCTCATTGGAGATCATCCCGCTTTCATACTGGCTCAGCAGGGCGTCCATCTTGGTGTGAAGGGATGCAATGCTCTGCTCTATCTGACTCATCTTGCCGTCGTCGGTGTTGAGCACGTGCGCCTGGATCAATGAATGCAGGGCGTAGAAGTCTGTTTGTATCTCCTTGATCGTGGAAATGCTGGGGACTGTGTTGTCTGTTACATAGCTGAGATCCGCATTGGCGGAGGAGAGTCTGCTGATACTGAACCAGCTGAGACACCCCAGGGCCAGCATGACCAGCAGGGCAATGAGTTGAAGCCGACGAGCGATATTCATGAGTGCTTACTCCATCCATAGACTCCCTGCCAGGGTAGCCGATGCGGGCCCCGAAAATAGCGCCTAAAACATGCATTTCATTACACTTTTCAACTTCTGCTCGGCCGCGTCACACCCGCCGCCCCAACCCGGCCTTCGGGACCGCCGCCCCCCTCTGGCAGAATGGAAAAAGGAAGGCATTCGCCTTCCTTTTTTGCCCGGGGCGGCCGCACTGGCCGCCCATGAGCCCCGTGACAGGGCGCTCGCCGGTCACGCCGCCTCGGCCAGCTCCTCCTCTTTTTTCTGGTAGGCCTGGGGGGAGAGCCCCAGCAGCTCCTGCACGGTGGAGGCCACCGTGATGGAGGAGAGCGTCCCCACCAGGATGCCGGCGAACAGGGTGAAGGAGAAGCCGTAGAGGGCGTCGCCACCGAACAGGAGCAGGGCCCCCACGGTGAAGAGGGTGGTGCCCGAAGTGATCATGGTGCGGCTGAAGGTGGCCTTGATGGCCACGTCCGAGCACTCGTGGATCCCCATGCGGGTACGAGACCCCAGCAAGTCCCGCAACCGGTCCGAGATGACGATGCTGTCGTTGAGGGAGTAGCCTATCACCGCCATCAGGCCCGCGATGACGTTGAGGTCGAACTCGATGTCAAAGAGCGCGAGCAGCCCGATGGCCACCAGACCGTCGTGCAGTACCGACACCAGGATGCCGATGGCTTGGCGCCACTCGAAGCGCACCGCCAGGTAGGCGGAGATGGCGAGCGAGGCCACCAGCACCGCCAGCATCCCCTGCTGGAACAGCTCTGCGCCCACCTGGGGCCCGACGATGGTGGTGCGCAAGAGCTCCACCGGCAAGGCGAGTTGCTGCCCCAGCATGGTCGCCAGATCCTCCGCCGCCCAGGGCAGCGCGTGGGGGGGCAGCTTGATGAGCCACTCGCCGGGCACACCGGCGCCGTGCAGCTCCACCACCCCCGCCAGGGGCGCCGTCAGCAGAGCATTGAGCTCATGGGCCTCTTTCAGGGTCTGGATGCGAAACTCCAGCAGGATCCCGCCGGTGAAATCGAGCCCGAGGGCGAGCCCTTTTGTCGCAAGGATGGCCACGCAGGCCAGGGTCAGCAGCACGGAGGCCCACAGCCCGATATAGCGCCAGCGGGTCAGCCCCATGGCCAGGATCATTCTCAGCATTGTTCTTCCCTCGACGTCAGGTGGTTCAGGCTTCCCGGCAGGAAGCGGTCGGTGCGCAGGTCATGCAGACTCACGGGCGCGGCGTCATGGTGATGAAGTCGGTTCATGGTCATACCCTCAGCAGCTTGGCGCGGCTGTTGCCCCACAGGGGGTTGATGATGGCGCGGGTGCCCCAGATGCCGGTCACCATGCTGGAGATGAGCCCCAGGATCAGGGTGATGGAGAAGCCCTGCAGCGGCCCGGAACCGATGGCATAGAGCACCACGGCGCAGATGAGGGTGGTGATGTTGGCATCGAAGATGGTGCGAAACGCCGAGCGATAACCAAAGTCGATGGCGTTGGCCAACGAACCCCCTTCCCGCAGCCGGTCCTTGATCCGCTCAAAAATCAGCACATGGGTATCCACCGCCATGCCGACGGTGAGCACCAGACCGGCGATCCCCGGCAGGGTCAGCACGGCCCCCGGCAATACCGCCAGCATGCCCACCTGCATCAGCAGGTTGGCAACCAGCGCCGTGATGGCGACCCAGCCGAACTTGCGATACCAGGCCATCATGAACAGCATCATGCCCGCCATGCCGAACGCCAGGGCGGTGAAGCCCGCCTCGATGTTCTGCAGACCCAGGGTCGGGCCTATGCTGCGCTCCTCCAGGATCTTCAGCGGCGCGGTGAGGGCCCCGGCCCGCAGCAGCATGGCAAGCTCCTGGGCCTCGGGCAGGCTGCCAATCCCGGTGATGCGGAACTGGTTGCCAAGGGCGGTCTGGATGGTGGCGACGTTGATCACCTCGCTTCGGGCGCGCAGCTTGCCTTCGGCGTTGGTCTTGTACTCGGTGAAGACGGTGGCCATGGGCTTGCCCACGTGCTGGCGGCTGAACTGGTTCATCTTGCTCCCCCCCAGGGTGTCGAGCACGATGTTGACCTGGGGCTGCCCCATCTCCCCCATGTTGGCGCGGGCATCGACGATGTGCTCGCCGCTCAGCACCGGCTGGCGGGCCAGCCCCACTGCCTGGCCGCTGCGATCCGCCATGAAAAAGCGGCTGTCGGCCTTGGCTTCATAGAAGGCCAGGGACGCGGTGGCGCCGATCACCTCTTTCGCCTGCTTGGGGTTGTGCACCCCCGGCAGCTCGATGCGGATGCCGTCCTGCCCCTGACGCACCACCGAGGCCTCGACGATGCCGAGCTCGTTGATCCGCTTTTTCAGGATCGACAGGTTCTGGGTCACGGCGTTGTTCACCAGCAAGGTGCGCTCGGCGTCGCTCAGCACCAGGGTCAGTGCATTGCCGGAGCGGCTCAGTGTCCACTGATCCTGGCGGGTACCGGCACTCTCCTTGATGATGGAGAGCCAGGCCTCCTGCCCCGTCACGTCGGGCAGGGTGACGGCCACGCTCCCCTGGGCGGTGCGCATCACGCTGGCGCCGCGCAGGTTGGCCTCGCGAAAACGGGTGCGCAGGGTATCCACCAGGTTCTTGGTCTGGTTGTCGATGACAAAATCCACGTCCACCCCGATCAGCAGCTGGGAGCCACCGCGCAGGTCCAGCCCGAGCTTGATGGGATCGGCGCCGAGCCGGCTGATCCAGGCCGGGGCGTTGGAGTAGAACTCCAGGGTCAGGGCGGCGCTGTCCAGCCCCTGCTGCTCCAGCAACTGCTTGGCCAGTTGCTGCTCCCCCTGGCTGGCGAACACCAGCGCTATCCGGCCACCCTGGGCGATCTGCTTGAGGGGGTCGATGTGGTTCTCGGCCAGCAGGGTGCGCTGCGCGTCGCTCAGGCGCGACTGGCCGTGCAGACCGAGGGAGGGCTGCTCACCGAAGAAGGTGGGCAGGGAATAGAACGCGAACGTGACCAGCATCAGCAGCAACAGGGCGTACTGCCACAGGCTCATGCGGTTCAACACGGTATGACTCTTTTTTCTCATGAAATCGGCCTCTGTCAGGCGATGGCAGGGGGCGACGCGACGTCGCACCGTGCAAAAAATGAAACAAGACAGCCTAGCCGTTCACTGAAGGTGAACAGCAACAGAGAGAAGATGAGGCAACAGGTGGCAAGCTGACCCCATCGGGATCAGGCGAGGAAGCTCTGGGCGAAGCGATACTGCAGATGCCGGCGCTGCAGGCGGCGCCTGTGAATGCCGGCGAAGTGATCGCGAAAGCTCGTCCCCGGGTAGAAGAGGGCGGCATAGAACAGCAGGCCGCACAGCAGCAGCAGGATCGCCTGCTGGGACCAGCTCATCACCAGCTCGTAGACCACGCTGCCGGGCTGATGATCGCGGCTCAGGGAGTGCTCAAGGCGCAGCAGGTGATTCTGGTGGGAGCCGACGAACTTGACGATGCCATCGTCACTGCCGCTGACGCGGTGGGCCGCCGGGCTTGCGTCGGCAGGCGCCGCCCCCTCCGCCAGCGAGTGGGCCTGCTGGGCCGAGGGCTGGAACGCAGGTACCTTGACCCCCTCCACCGAGAGGGTAGAGAACAACAGTGCGAGGGTGATGAGCAGGGTCATCGCCGCCAGTTTCACGTTGTCGGTCAGGTTCACAAGTTAATTCCCACACAATAGAAAGGGCAAGCTACCACAGCCTGCCCCACAAGAACAAGGGCGGCAGGCCCAGTGCCCGCTGCCCTTGTGTTGTCTCACCGCGTCCTCAGCGGCTGCGGGTCATGGCCTCGAAGTCCTCGGCATAGTCCTTGAGCAGGGTGTAGAGGTGGGCCCGCTGGGAGAGATCCATGGAGTGGCTGAGATCGCTCAGCCACTGGATGGTACGCTGGCGGGACTGGTCCGTGTAGCCGGTGAAGCGGCCATCCATCAGGCCGTCCCCCTGCTGGAGCAAGCGGGTCAGCTCCTGGCCGAAATCCGGACTCTGGCGCTGTTTCATCAGCCGATCCAGCTCCTTGGTCCAGGCCTCCTGAAAGTCGAGCCAGGGGGCCATCATCTCGTATTGCCACTCGGCCCACTGCGTGATGAGGGGCTCCTGGGCCGGCTTCACCTTGCCAATCCAGAACACCAGGCGCTCGTTCATCTTCTCCCGAAAGCCCTTGATCATCTCGGCCTTCGACTGGGTGGCAAAATCGTGCTGGCGCTCCTGCTGGCGCTTCACCCTATCGGCCATGAAGCGAGCCACCTGCTCGTCGGTCAGGGTCTTGGCAAGGCGCACCGTGCGGGGAATGGCGTTCTCCAGGGTACGGGTCAGGCTCGCCTGGGTTCTGTCCAGATGCAGGGTCACCTGGGCCGGGCTCATGGGGCTGGCCACCGCCTTGGCCAGGGCGTCGAGATCCCGGGCATAGATGGGCAGCTCATGCTGCCGGTGCCAGGCCATCAGCCCCTTCACCTCCTGGTCCAGCAGCTTCTTCTGGCTGCGGTCCAGGGAGAAGTAGTCGTCCAGTTGCCAGACGATGGCCGAGTCGAGCCAGTAGTAGATCACCCGGGTGGCGCAACCCGTCAGCAGCAGGCAGAGCAGCAGCAGGCTCCAGCTACGCGGTTGACGCCATGAGAATGTGGTCACCATGCATGCCTCCCATTCATTGAATACACGCGTCGCGCGGGCCGTTGCCGGGCATCACTCCAAGCGCTGGCGGTTGATATCGATCAGGGCCTGATACTCGGGCCCGGGTTGCTGTTCGGCCATCAGCAGCGCCCACAGCAGGCCGATGTAATCGACCCAGGGCAGGAAGGCATCGGCCTGGAATCCCCGGGGCCCCAGCCCCGTCGGTGCCCCGTCCATGGCTTCAAGATAGCAGCTCTCCAACTGGCACCGCTGCTCTTCGCTCCAGCCGTGGGTGCGCTGGATGCTGGCGACCTCGAACCCAGGATGACCGGCGGCGCCGTACTCCCAGTCGATGACCCAGGGTCGCGACCCCAACAAGTTAGCCGGATTGAGATCGTGATGGCAAGGGAGCCAGCAGTCGTCCGGCTCCCGGCTCGCGAGCAGGGCCCGCTCCAGGGCGGGCAGCCAGGGAGGGATATGGGCCAGACGCTGCCGATAACCGCCGCTGTGGGCCCGCACCGCCATCACCACGGTCGGCACCGGCAGGCGGTGCAGCCGCACCAGCACCTCCGCCATCAGGCGGGGCTGCGCGGCGAGAGGCGGCGCCTGCTCGGCCCAGTTGGGTTCGTCGCACCACGCCAGCAGCATCAGGCCGGTGGCGGGATCGCCGTGATGACAGGGCAACGCCAGCCCCTGCCCCACCGCCCCCTGGTAGAGCTGCCACTCGGTGGCCCGGTCGATGCCAAGGCGCACCGGATCAGGATGACCGCGGCGCAGGAAGGCCTGCTCGCCAGTGGGGAGGCAAAGCCGGTAGTTGCCGTTGGTCAGGCCCTGACCCAGCGGCTCAAGGCGCCCCTGATCCCAAGGCGCCGGCAGGCTGGCGAGGAGCGCCAGCTCCGCCAGATCCCCCTGCCCCCGCGGGTCCTCACCAGCCAAAGGTGGACTTCTTGGCCTGTTTGCGGATCTCTTTCTGATCGGCCCACAGCAGTTCGCCGTTATCCACATCCATCAGGTTCATGGTCATCTGGTAGTAGACGTCCTTCACCTTGCCGTTGTCCTTGACGATGCTGGCGAGGTTGCCATAGACCATGTAGCGGGCACCGGTCTGCTTGCCGAGCCGCACCATGGTGGCGGGGTCCACCATGCCGCTGCCCTGCTGGTATTCGAGCTGCTGCTTGACCGCCGCCACCTTGCTCATGTCCACGAAGCGGAACTTGCCCGAGCGCAGCAGCTTGGTGCGGATAGTGTCGGTGATGGCCTCGGTGTCGATGTGCTCCGAGGTCTTGTTGCGGATGGAGTCCATGAACATCACCGGGCGGCCCCCGGCGGTGATCTCGCTGGTGGCCGGGGACGCCAGCATGGAATCCGCCATCTTGTCGGCGATGGCCTGCAAGTCGGAGGAGCCGTAATCGACGGTCACCGTCTCGGTTTCGGTCGGATCGCCATAGCTGACGGTGGTGCTGGAGCAGCCGCCCAGCAGCAGGGCGCCGGTCAGGATCAGCAGGGCATGATTCATTTTCATCAGTAGGATTCCTCCATCACTTCGCGAACGTAAATCCGGTAACCCCGTGCAGCCGGGCTCGGCGCCAGGGCAGACAGGGTGCGGGTCTGATAGCCGTGCAGCTTGAGCGGCGTCCAGCCGCGGCCATCGCTGGCCACCTCCTGCCCCGCCTCATCATACCAATAGAACAGGTATTGCAGCGTGTTGTCGCCGCGCTGGGTGCTGGCCGCCGCCACGTTGACCTGCAACAGGCCGTTCTGCTGGCGCCGGCTGAGTTCGGTCAGGGTGACGTTGACGTTTTGATGCTGCTCGGCCACCGCCGCCGCACCGGCCGCGCCATAGAGCGCCACGCCGGAAGTATTGGTGGCACAGCCCGTCAGCAGCAGAACCAGGCCCAGGGCCAACCCTTGTGCTTTCATCTTGTTCTCCTTGCCGGTGGCCGTCGGCCTGACCGGTCATTCATCTGAGTTGCCATATCCGGTTCCCCCTAGAGGGGCATCACCCGGGTCGTGAGCCCGCTCCCCAGGCGCTGTACCCACACCAGGGTGGTGCGCCCGGCGTGGACGCTGAGTGGCAGGGTACGCATGGCGCTGCCCGCCCCCAGGGTCAGGGTGACGTTCCCGGCCGGGACCATCCCCTGCCAGCTCGAGGCCTTGGCGGGCAGCGTCAGCCAGCTGCGGGTATCCGCCCGCTCCGAGAGGGTGTTGAAGATCCCCACCAGGATGTTGCCCACATCCCCCCCCTCCTTGGCGGCAGTGCGCCGTACCTGCTCCTTGGCCACCAGCCGCAGGGCCTGCCGGGTCAGCATGCCGGGCAGCCGCTCCTGCAGATCCTTGGCCGCCAGCGCCTCCAGCCTCACCAGCTCGCTGGTCTGCGCCACCCCCTTGCCCACCGACAGGGTGAGCGGGGCGCCGTCGCTGGCCCGATTGTCGTAATAGGGCACCGCCACGGTAAAGGTACGAAAATCGCCGCTGGAGGTGGAGATGGGCAGCGGCAGGAAGAGCTCCCGGCGCGCCGGGATCAGGCCATCTTCAAACAGCACCACCAGCTGGCCCTGATCCTTGGCCAAGGGCGGCGCCTTGCGGCCCATCCGTTGCTCGGTCTCCTTGAGCTCCTCGGGAGAGCCGCGAAGCCGGGCCAGGCGCAGCAGGGCATCCTGCAGGCTCTGGTTGTCCGGCGCTATCTGGTAGCCGCGCTGGTAATCGACCCAGGCGTCGTTGAGATCCCCGGCCGCCTCGTAGAGCACGCCGGAGAAATAGAAGGTGTAGGCGTTCTGGAAACCGTTTTTCACCTGGCCTATCAGGCGATCGAGCTCGGGGGCGCCGCGCGACATCAGCTGGCGCATCTCCCCGGCTTCGTCCTCCCGATCCCCCTCCTGCGCGGCCTTGCGCACCTCGTCGGCCCGCCGTTTAAGGGCCTGCTCCTGCACCTGGTTGGCACGGCGCACCTCTACCAGGGCGCCGTCGGCATCTCCGCGCTGCAAGTAGTTGAGCGCCAGATAGTGGTGCAGCATGGTGCGCTCGTAATCGGGCGCCTGGTAAGCCAGGGTCTGATCGTTGGTGAGCAGGCTGCCCGCCTGGGCCAGTCCCTGGCTCAGGCGGTACTCGGCCTGATTGTCTTCCCACGCAAGCCGGCTGTCGGCGGCGGCAAAGGCCTGCTTGCTGGGGCCGTCCTGACCCGCCAGCCAGGCGATGCGCCCCTTCTCCAGCTGGTCGAGCACGAAGGTGTCGTCCCCCGGGGTCGATTCGCGCACCTCGGGCAGGGCCTCGGCGGCATGGCCCAGCAGCAGCTGGTTGCGCAAGGGCACCATCTGATCCGAGTAGGAGACGAACATGTCTTTCCACTGGGAGGCACAGCCCCCCAGCAGCAGACCGGCCAACAGCAGGCCGGTCGACGTGACGAGGCGCATCACAGGCTCAGCAGGGGTCCCAGGGGCTCGCCACCGACCAGGTGCAGGTGGATGTGATAGACCTCCTGCCCGCCGTGGCGGTTGCAGTTCATGATGAGGCGGTAGCCGTCCTCGGCGATGCCCGCGTCGCTGGCGAGCTTGCGGGCCACGGTGAACATCCGGCCCAACGCCAGCTCGTGATCCGGCTCCACGTCGTTGACGGTGGGGATGAGCACGTTGGGAATGATCAGGATATGGGTCTTGGCCTTGGGCTGGATGTCGCGAAACGCAGTCACCAGATCGTCTTGATAAAGGATGTCGGCGGGGATCTCCTTGCGGATGATTTTGCTGAAAATGGTTTCTTGCGCCATGGGTAACTCCTTTATAGGAAAAAGAAAATTCAATACAAAGCTCAAGCGGCTCCCAAACAGGCCGCCGCAACGCGCCAAGTGTGACACAAGCCGACATTTGGCACAGCCGTTGTCCCAATCGCTTCAGTTATTGTGAAGAATACCGATAGCGAGGAGACGTCCCGCGAACCACAACGGCATCCCCTTCGGGGCATGCAGGGTATCAAAGGGACGGGGTACTCAGGCAAGGGACTTTTGCACAGACAGCGGGACAATAATGAAACAAACAATGTCAGACCTCTCGATCCTACAGAGAGTCTATCTGGGCTTTGCCATCCTGGTCGCCGTCATGGTCGCCAGTGCGGTACTGACCTTTCGCGGCCAGAGCGAACTCAGCGGCGCCCTGGATCAGGTGACCCAGGAGTCCATGCCGCTGGTACTCGCCAGCAGCCAGACCCAGATAAGCCTGCTCAGCGCCAACAAATGGCTCACCGACGTGCTGACCGAGCAGGATCTCAAGCAACTGCCGGCGGAAGTGGCCGAGTTGCAACAGGCCAAGGGCCAGGTCGACAAGATGGTCGCCAGCCTCAAACAGCAGGTGGCGGTTCATCCCCAGTTGCAGGCGGACATGACTGCCCTCGTCAAGCTGGTGGATGACTACCTGCAACTGACCCAGACCCTGCCCGGCGAACACGAGGCCCTGCTCACCCGGCTGCACAAGGTCAATCAGGCCAAGGGCCAGTTCCAGGTCAGCCTGCCCCAGTTCAAGAAGAACCTGGGGGACATGATGGTCACCATCGACGACAGCTTCATCAAGATGCTCTCCGAGACCCTGACCACCAAGCTCTCCGCCATCGAGCTCTCCACCATGGATGCCCTCAACCAGAGCATCCCCGCCCCCATCGAGGCGGCGCTCAAGCGCAACAAGATGCAGATCGAGGGCTTCAACAGCACCATCAAGGATCTCCAGGGGGAGCTCAAGGACTTCGACAACAACATGGGCCACTACGTCCATGGCTTCGTGCGCGACACCACGGGCAATGACGGCGTGCTCTCCCAATACCTGGTCCTGATGAAGCAGCAGCAGGCCATGCGCGAGCAGAGCAAGCAGGCGAGCCAGCTCATCCTCAACATCCAGAACAAGCTGGAGGGGATCACCGCCCAGAGCCAGCAGCTGATGAACGCCAGCATCCAGGCCTCCGATCGGGTGCAGACCCAGAGTACCCTGACCCAGGGGATCAGCATCGCCATCGCCATCTTCGTCGCCATCCTGGTGGCCTTCACCCTGGGCAAAGCCATCCGCCGCCCCCTGAAAGAGCTGCTGCGGGTGCTGACCGAGGTGACCCAGGGCGACATGACTCAGCGCGTCGGCTTCAAGAGCCAGAACGAATTCGGCCAGCTCGCCAGCCAGATCAACCTGCTGATCCACCAGATGGGGGATGTGCTCAAGCAGCTCTCCCAGGCGTCGACCCAGCTCAACAGTGCCGCCCACGACAACCGCCACACCACCGAATCGGTGCGGGCGGATCTGGAGAAACAGCGTCAGGAGACCGCCTCGGTCGCCGCCGCCATGACCCAGATGGAGGCCTCGGTGCGGGAGGTGGCCCAGGCCGCCAACCAGACCCTGGAGCGGGTGCAGGATGTGGAGAAGGCCTCCGAGATGGGGCGCAAGGTGATGGCAGGCAACATCACCACCACCCATCAGCTCGCGGGCAAGCTGCAGCAGACCGGCAAGGTGATTGGCGACGTGAGCGCCATGAGCGGCCAGATTGGCAACATCCTCGACGTCATCCGCGGCATCGCCGAGCAGACCAACCTGCTGGCCCTCAACGCCGCCATCGAGGCGGCCCGTGCCGGCGAGCAGGGACGCGGGTTTGCGGTGGTGGCCGACGAGGTGCGCAACCTGGCCGGTCGTACCGCCCAGTCCACCAGCGAAATCCAGACCATGATCGAGAACCTGCAGCAAGGCGTCGCCCGGGCGGTCAACGTGATGCAGGAGTGCTCCCGCGAGATGGACAGCTGCGTGGATCAGAGCTCCCAGGCCAACAACGCCATGGAAGAGGTGCAGGGCATCGTGGTGCTCATCAGCGACATGTCGAGCCAGATAGCCTCCGCCGCCGAGCAGCAGCAGGCCACCAGCGCCGACATCGCCACCAACCTCAACCGCATCTCCGACATCTCGGATCTCAACTATCAGGGCATAGAGCGGGTCGCCGAGACCAGCCAGCAGCTCGACTCCCTTGCCGAGCAGCAGGAGGGGCTGGTCCAGCGCTTCCGCCTCAGTGCCTGATGGCCACGACCCGATACGACAAGGCCCCGCATTGGCGGGGCCTTGTTTTTTACTGGCATGCGGCGCGGGATCAGGCGTAGGCGATGGCGCCCTTGCCGACCCCTTCATAGGCGACAATCTTGACGAACTTGTCCCCTACCTGCTTCTTCACCTCGCGGGCGATGTAGTGGGCCAGCAGCTCGATGGTGGTGTCGGTGTCGATCATCTCCACCTCCGCCGCTGGCATGGCGAGCTGGAACAGCCCCTGGGGCGCCACATACTTGAAGCCGATGTAGTGCGCGTCCCCTTCTTTCAGTGACGCCTCGGCCCGCTCGCTCAGGGCGAGTTCGCCAAGGGCCACCCTGTCCTCTTCGGTGCCCAGGTAGATGTCGGCCCAGCGCTCGGCCCAGTTCAGCTCCAGCTCCTCGTTGCGCGCCCCGTCCACCTCTATCTCGATGGGAGAGCGGTGGCCGTGGGCGATGCGCTGGCAGTTGCCATCGTGCTTCTTGAGGCCGTGGCTGTAGTGGTAGAAGGCGCCCTCGATGCGCTCCTGGCGCAACGTCAGGGAGAGATCCTTGATGTTGCCCGGCAGACGCTTGGCCAGTACCCCCAGCAGATAGCGGGTCACCGACTCTTTATCCACCTGGGGGGCGGGAATGAAGGCGAAGCCCTGGGTCGGGCAACGCAGGTGAATGGCGCGACCCGGACGCAGCAGATCCACGGTGCTCTCGTCGTTGTCCAGCGCGTGGACATGGACCAGGGGACATTCCGTCGGCACCAGCAGCTTGTGATCCACCTCTTCATCGATGATCGACTTGATGAGCTTCTTCACCCGACCGAAGTCCAGCAGCATGCTCATCTCGTTGAGCTCGCCGCTCATCTCGATGTCCACCAGCCAGCTCTCGCCCACCATGCCGCGGCGCTCGCATAAATAGCTGGAATCGATCACAGTCAAATCTCTAACAAATAACTTCATTACTCAGGCCTTGCTACAGAGAAAGTGCAGTTTGCGATATTATGACCCCGGATTATCGGCAAAGGAACTGGAACCCCCCATGAACAAATTGCTTATCAAGAATGCCACCCTGGTCAACGAAGGCCGCATCTATGCCTCCGACGTCCTGATCGAGGGTGAGCGGATCGCCCGCGTCGCCCCGGACATCAGTGCCCCCGATGCCGTGGTGATCGATGCAACGGGCCGTCATCTCATCCCCGGGATGATCGATGACCAGGTCCACTTCCGGGAACCCGGCCTGACCCACAAGGGAACCATCGCCAGTGAATCCCGGGCCGCCGTGGCCGGTGGCACCACCAGCTTCATGGAAATGCCCAACGTCAATCCCCAGACCACCACCATCGAAGCCCTCGAAGCCAAATACCAGATCGCCGCCAACTCCGCCGCCGCCAACTACAGCTTCTACCTGGGTGCCACCAACGACAACCTGGAAGAGATCAAGAAGCTCGATCCCAAGCAGTCCTGCGGCATCAAGATCTTCATGGGGGCCTCCACCGGCAACATGCTGGTGGACAACCAGGAGACCCTGGCAGCCATCTTCCGCGAAAGCCCGGTGATGATCGTCACCCACTGCGAGGACACCCCGTCCATCAAGGTGCTGGAAGACGAAGCCCGCGCCAAGTGGGGCGAAGACGTGCCCATGCGCGAGCACGGCCGCATCCGCAGCGCGGACGCCTGCTACAAATCCTCCAGCATGGCGGTCTCCCTGGCCAAGCAGTACGGCGCCAAGCTGCACGTGCTGCACCTGACCACGGCGAAAGAGCTCTCACTCTTTACCGCCACCCCGGATCTGAAGGATCTCAAGGACAAGAACATCACCGCCGAAGTGTGCGTCCACCACCTCTTCTTCAACGAGGCGGACTACGACACCCTGGGCAGCCAGATCAAGTGCAACCCGGCGGTGAAGAGCGCTGCCGACCAGCACGCCCTGCTGGATGCGGTACGCAACGACGTGCTCGACATCATCGCCACCGACCACGCTCCCCACACCTGGGAAGAGAAGCAGAACAGCTACTTCAAGGCGCCCTCCGGCGTGCCCCTGGTGCAGCACTCCCTGCAGGCGCTGCTGGAGCTCTACCACAACGGCGTCTTCTCGCTGGAAACCATCGTCAAGAAGACCTCCCACGCGGTGGCCGAGCGCTTCCAGGTGCAGGATCGCGGCTACATCCGGGAAGGCTACTTCGCCGACCTGGTGCTGCTGGATCTCGGCAAGCCCTACGTGGTCACCGACAGCAACCTGCTCTATCTGTGCGGCTGGTCCCCGTTCAACGGCTACCGCTTCCAGAGCACCATCGAGATGACCCTGGTGAACGGCCAGATTGCCTGGCAGAACGGCCAAGTCACCGACAAGGTATTGGGCAAGCGTCTCACCTTCAACCGCTGATCTCGGCTTGAGAGCATCACGCCAAACGGCCGCCTCCGGGTGGCCGTTTTTCCTGCAAGACAGCGGTGAGGTGCCGACAAAATGCACCACTGGTCGCACTTTGATCCGAAGTTGCTCGCAAAGCAGGCAAACGATCTCGAACCTGAATTTCCCCTGTTGACAGGGTCGGGGCATCTCCATAAACTCCCTCCCCGTCAGCCGAGCTGACTCCGTCGGTGTGTAGCGCAGCCAGGTAGCGCATCTGCATGGGGTGTAGAGGGTCGGAGGTTCGAATCCTCTCACACCGACCAAATTCCCCGAGAAAGGCCTTGTCAGACGACAAGGCCTTTTCTTTTATGGTCTTCCGCCGCGATTGTCTCTCCAACCCCTTTATGCTGTAGTAAAACCCCCTTTGCCAAGCGGCCCGCATCATGTTGCCTTCCCTTCGTACTTTCTGCACCCTTGCCCTCAGCGCCCTGCTGGTCGGCCAGCTCGCGGGCTGCGCCACCGCCTATGACAGTGAAAAATCGTTCTGGAATGGCCAGACCGGTTTTTCACAGACCCAGCTTGGCCCGGCCCGCTGGCAACTGGAGTTTGTGGGCAACGATCTGGTGGACAGGGAAACGGCGCGCAAATACGTGCTCAAGCGGGCCGGTGAGGTGGCACTGGCAAAGGGATACCCCTGGATTCAGGTCGAGACGCTGACCCTGTCGCGGGATGCCGTCAGGGTCACCCCGACCCGCCCCCAATTCGGGTTCGACGAGTACGAGCCAGACACCTTCATGGACGACATGCAGGTGGAACATCGCACCTCGGCCCTGCTCGTCTTCACCCTGGAGGCCAGCCCCCGGGACGCGCACAGCATGGAAGCCGTTTATCTCGCAAAAATTAAAATAAACAGCGATTAATACAAATAAATCACAAGATGCATATCAAATGCAGCTAATAACAGCACAAAACTCCGAAACAAGTCACTGGATTTCCCCTTCGCGATTAGGCATGCTCCAGCACACCGGCTGTCTGGATTCCACCGCCCGGATCACAAAAAAGGACTGAGGCGGCCCCTCGCCGCCTGCACAGGCATTGCACCTATCGAAACCGGAACTCCCCCATGAAAATGAACAAGTTGACCGTTGCCATCCTCATTGCGATGTTGCTTGGCATCGTGACCGGGCAGGGTTATCGCCTGCTCGCGCCCGCACAGGCCGCAGGCTTTGCCGATGACATCACCCTGCTGACCGACATCTTCCTGCGCCTCATCAAGATGATCATCGCCCCCCTGGTGTTCACCACGCTCGTGGTCGGTATCGCCAAGATGGGCGACACCCGCACCGTGGGCCGCATCGGCGTCAAGACCCTGGGCTGGTTCATGCTCGCCTCCCTGATGTCTCTGACCCTGGGGCTGGTCATGGTCCACCTGATGCAACCTGGGGTGGGGCTCTCCCTCTCCCTGCCCGATGACGGCACCAGCTCAGGCGTGGTTGCCACCGCCATCTCCCTCAAGGATTTCGTGACCCACGCCATCCCGAAAAGCGTGGTCGAGGCGATGGCCACCAACGAGATCCTGCAGATCGTGGTCTTCTCCCTCTTCTTCGGGCTGGCCGCCGCCGCCCTGGGGGACGACGCCAAGCCCGTGGTCAAGCTGATGGCCAGCGGCGCCGAGATCATGCTCAAGGTGACCGGCTACGTGATGAACTTCGCCCCGTTCGCGGTGTTTGGCGCCATCGCCGCCATGGTAGCCAAGGAGGGGCTCGGCATCCTCGCCACCTATGGCACCTTCATGGCCCAGTTCTATCTGGCGCTCGGCTGCCTCTGGCTGCTGCTCATCGCCATGGGCAGCCTCTTCATCCGCCGCCGCATCCTGACCCTGCTCGCGCTCATCCGCGAGCCCATCCTGCTGGCCTTCTCCACCGCCAGCTCCGAGGCTGCCTACCCCAAGACCCTGGACAGGCTGGAGAAATTTGGCTGTGACAAGCGCATCGCCAGCTTCGTGCTCCCCATGGGCTACTCCTTCAATCTGGACGGCTCCATGATGTACTGCACCTTCGCGGTGATGTTCATCGCCCAGGCCTACGGCATCGAGCTCTCCACGGCCCAGCAGATCACCATGCTGCTGCTGCTGATGGTTACTTCCAAGGGAATGGCCGGGGTGCCCCGCGCCTCCCTGGTGGTGATTGCCGCCACCCTCAACCAGTTCCACATCCCGGAAGCGGGCATCCTGCTGCTGCTCGGTATCGACCACTTCCTCGACATGGGGCGCTCCGCCACCAACGTGCTGGGCAACGCCATCGCCGCAAGCGTGGTGGCCAAGAGCGAAGACAGCCTGGGTGAGACCGCCCCCCTCGGCGAGGTGGACACCGCCAAGGCGTGATCCCCCCTGACCCCCATGACAACGGCCCGCTTCTGCGGGCCGTTGTCATATGCCTGATGGGGCACGCCGCGCCTCAGCACCAGCGCCTGACCTGTCGGCAATAGTTGTCATAGGCATCGCCGAATTGTCGCCGCAGCGCCTGCTCCTCCGCCAGGATCTGGAAGCGGGTAAGCCAGCCCCAGAGCAGCAGCGGCCCGAGCCACACTGCCATGCCTCCCAGATAGCACGCCAGCGCCAGGGTCCAGCAGAGCAGCCCCAGGTACATGGGATTGCGGCTGATGCGATAGACGCCCCGGGTCACCAGCACCCGGCTGCTCTCCAGCCGCTGGGGGTGCACAGTGGTGCGCTGCTGCCAGAAATGCAGAAGCGCACCGCCCCCCAACAGGGCTCCCGCCAGCCACAGCGTGGCGACCAACACCAGCCACAGGGGCGCCGCCCTCCCCTCGCCCCGCCCCAGCCACATGGCGAGCACGATGACGACGAACAGCAGCAGCGGTGGAATCCGCAACGTCAGCTTCATATTTTCTTCCTGCAACACGTGCCACGATTGACGCCGTTGAGATACACTCCCAGAGTCGGCATCTGGATAAAAAGTGAAATATATCATTAGCATAGCAACATGCCATGACCAGACCTGCCGCAGCTCGCCTCAGCGATGAGCCCAGCCTCAACTCAAGACAATAAGAAAGGACTTGCCCCATGCACAAGAAAACACTGCTCGCGACCCTGATCTTTGGCCTGCTGGCCGGCCAGGCGGTCGCCGCCCCCTACCTGCCGCTCGCCGACGACCACCGCAACGGTCAGGAACAGACCGCCGCCAACGCCTGGCTGGAAGTGGATCTGGGTGCCTTCGAGCACAACATCCAGACCCTGAAGAATCGCCTCGGTGACAAGGGCCCGCAGATCTGCGCCATCATGAAGGCGGACGCCTACGGTCACGGCATCGACCTGCTGGTCCCTTCCGTGGTCAAGGCAGGCATCCCCTGCATCGGCATCGCCAGCAACGAAGAAGCACGTGTTGCCCGCGAGAAGGGCTTCGAAGGTCGCCTGATGCGGGTGCGTGCCGCCACCCCGGATGAAGTGGAGCAGGCCCTGCCCTACAAGCTGGAGGAGCTCATCGGCAGCCTGGAGAGCGCCAAGGGGATCGCCGACATCGCCCAGCGCCATCACACCAACATCCCGGTGCACATCGGCCTGAACTCCGCCGGCATGAGCCGCAACGGCATCGATCTGCGCCAGGACGATGCCAAGGCCGATGCCCTGGCCATGCTCAAGCTCAAGGGGATCACCCCGGTCGGCATCATGACCCACTTCCCGGTGGAGGAGAAAGAGGACGTCAAGCTGGGGCTGGCCCAGTTCAAGCTGGACTACCAGTGGCTCATCGACGCCGGCAAGCTGGATCGCAGCAAGCTCACCATCCACGCCGCCAACTCCTTCGCCACCCTGGAAGTGCCGGAAGCCTACTTTGACATGGTGCGCCCGGGCGGCATCATCTATGGCGACACCATTCCCTCCTACACCGAGTACAAGAAGGTGATGGCGTTCAAGACCCAGGTCGCCTCCGTCAACCACTACCCGGCGGGCAACACCGTCGGCTATGACCGCACCTTCACCCTCAAGCGCGACTCCCTGCTGGCCAACCTGCCGATGGGCTACTCCGACGGCTACCGCCGCGCCATGAGCAACAAGGCCTATGTGCTGATCCATGGCCAGAAGGCCCCCGTCGTGGGCAAGACCTCCATGAACACCACCATGGTGGACGTCACCGACATCAAGGGGATCAAACCCGGTGACGAGGTGGTCCTGTTCGGACGCCAGGGTGATGCCGAAGTGAAACAATCCGATCTGGAGGAGTACAACGGTGCCCTCTTGGCGGACATGTACACCGTCTGGGGCTACACCAACCCCAAGAAGATCAAGCGCTAAGCAAATTGCTGACATGAAAAAGGGCTCCCGAGGGAGCCCTTTTTACTGCACCGTTCACGCCGCCTTTTTGCGGGTCATCAGCAGACTCAGCCCCATGGAGGCCAGCAGGATCAGCGCCACCACGCCAAGGGCGATGCCGGTCGGTATCTTGAAGATATCGAGCAGCAACATCTTGACCCCGATGAACATCAGGATCAGCGCCAGGCCGTATTTGAGCAGGGCGAAACGATCGGCCACCCCGGCCAGCAGGAAGTACATGGCGCGCAGCCCCATGATGGCGAAGATGTTGGAGGTGAGCACGATGAAGGGATCCGTGGTCACCGCGAAGATGGCCGGGATACTGTCCACCGCGAAGATGAGGTCGCTCACCTCCACCAGCACCAGGATGAGCAGCAGCGGGGTCGCGTAGCGCACACCGTCACGCCAGACGAAGAACTTCTCCCCCTCCAGCGTCTCGGTCACCTTGAAGCGACGACGCATCCAGCCGAGCAGGGCATTGTTCTCGAGATCCGGCTCCTTGTCGGCCGCCCACAGCATCTTGGCACCGGTCAGCAGCAGGAAGGCCCCGAACAGGTAGAGGATCCAGTGGAACTGCTCGATGAGCCAGCTGCCCGCGAACACCATGCCGGCGCGCATCACGATGGCCCCCAGCACCCCGTAGAGCAGGACCCGGCGCTGCAGCTCCGCCGGGATGGCGAAGTAGCCGAACAGCATCAACCAGACGAAGACGTTGTCCACCGCCAGTGCCTTTTCGATGAGGTAGCCGGTGAGAAACTCCAGCCCCTTCTGGTTCGCGATTTCGCGCCCGGCACTGTGATCCAGCCAGAGCCAGATGGCCAGGTTGAACAGGAGCGCCACGCTGACCCAGATGAGAGACCAGATGCCCGCCTCTTTCAGGGACACCTTGTGCGCCTTGCCGCCACCGACAAAGCGGATATCAATCCACAACAGGACCAGCACTATGCTGAAGAAACCGGTCCACATCCACCATTCACCCATTTTCACTTCTCCCAAAACGACAAAACCCACGGCCGGGAGGCAGTGGGTTCGCGTTTGGAGCAGATACACCTTGCCTCTCGGCAAGGTCTCACTTACAGCCGACTTGCGTCAACTGCCCGGCTGCCGGGTGCACTGCAGGATATGGGTGCACCGTAATGACGACAAACCGGCGAGAAGTTACTCCCCTTGTGCGGCGGATAGTAGCAGCGACAACCGCTGGCGCCAAGAGGCATCTTATCCCCCATGCAATAAAAAGGGCGCCAGCACGCGCCCTTCTCGATACGGTTCTCCTTAGAACCTGTTTACGAGCTGTCGCGAGAGGTCGTCAACAAGGTAAAGAGCAGCGCAGGAACCGGAATGTATATGAATACATGAGGATTCCGAACAGCGCATGAGCCTTGATCACGGCCTCGCAGCAAGATCGTTAACAGGTTCTCAGAGCGGATCCACCTTGAGACAGGAAACCGCGTGGTCGAAGTTGCCCTCGAGCTGGGGCCGGGTCTTGGCGCACTCCGGGCCTGCCACCGGGCAGCGGGTGCGGAACACGCAGCCGGAGGGCGGATTCATGGGGGATGGCAAGTCCCCTTCCAGGATCTGAATGACCTTGCTGCGCTCCAGATCCGGATCCGGGATGGGAACCGCCGACATCAGCGCCTTGGTATAGGGGTGCAGGGGATTGGCGAAGATCTCCTTGCCGGTCCCGAGCTCCACCGCGTTGCCCAGGTACATCACCAGCACCCGATCGGAGATGTGTTTGACCACGGAGAGGTCGTGGGCGATGAAGATGAGGGAGAGCCCCATCTCCTTTTGCAGGGATTTGAGCAGGTTCACCACCTGAGCCTGGATGGAGACATCCAGCGCCGAGACCGGCTCGTCACAGATGATCATCTTGGGCTCGAGGATGAGCGCCCGGGCGATGCCGATGCGCTGGCACTGGCCGCCGGAGAACTCATGGGGGTAACGGTTCACCAGGTTCGGCAACAGACCCACCTTGGTCATCATGGCGCGCACCTTCTCCTTCACTTCTTCCCTTGGCAGGGTCGGGTAGAAGGTGATGAGGGGCTCGGCGATGATGTCCCCTATGGTCATGCGGGGGTTCAGGGAGGCCAACGGGTCCTGGAAGATCATCTGGATCTCCTTGCGCTTCTCCCGCAGGGCGTTCTGGTCGAGCTTGGTCAAGTCCTGCCCAAGCCACACCACCTTGCCGTCGGTGGCCGGTACCAGACCGATGAGGGCACGGGCGAAGGTGGATTTGCCGCAACCGGACTCCCCCACTACGCCCAGGGTCTCCCCTTCGTAGAGGCGCAGGGTCACCCCGTCCACCGCCTTCAGGGCGGAGGGCTTGGCCCAGGGCCAGGCCTTGTCACTCTTGATATGGAAGTGAACCTTGAGGTCGGACACTTCCAGCAGCAGTTTCTTGTCAGTACCCATTTAGTTCACTCCCTTGATCATGGCATCCGATACCCAGTGGCACGCCCGCTCCCGTCCGTCGTTGAACGGCGTCAGGATCGGAGACTGCTGGCCACAAATTTCGCTCACCCGGTGGCAACGCTCCTGGAAGGGGCAGCCGGTGGGCAAACGCAGCAGGTTGGGCGGATTGCCCGGAATGGTGGGCAGCTCTTCCCCTTCGGTGTCGAGGCGGGGAATGGCGCGCAGCAAGCCTTCGGTATAGGGGTGGCTCGGGCGATAGAAGATATCGTTGACCCGGCCGTACTCCATGGTCCGGCCTGCGTACATCACCAGCACCTTGTCGCAGATGCCGGCCACGACGCCAAGATCGTGGGTGATCATGATGATGGCGGTGTTGAACTCGCGCTTGAGCTCGTTCATCAGGGTCATGATCTGGGCCTGTACCGTCACGTCCAGCGCCGTGGTCGGCTCGTCGGCGATGAGCAGCTGCGGCCGGCACAGGAGCGCCATGGCGATCATCACCCGCTGGCGCATGCCGCCGGAGAACTCGTGGGGGTACATGTTCATCCGCTTGCGCGACTCGGGGATCTTCACCGCGTCCAGCATGCGCACCGACTCCTCGAAGGCGGCAGCCTTGGTCATCCCCTTGTGCAGCATCAGCACTTCCATTAGCTGATCCTTGACCTTCATGTAGGGGTTGAGCGACGTCATGGGGTCCTGGAAGATCATGGCGATCTTCTCGGAGCGGATCTTGTTGAGCTTGTGCTCCGGCAGATTGAGGATCTCGTCCCCCTGAAATTTGGCCGAGCCGGTGATGACACCGTTCTTGGCCAGCAGCCCCATGATAGCAAAGGCAGTCTGGGACTTGCCTGAGCCTGACTCCCCGACGATCCCCAGGGTTTCGCCAGCAGAAAGAGAAAAGTTGAGGTCGTTGACGGCCACCACATTGCCGTCCGGGGTCTTGAACTCGACCCGCAGATCTTTCACATCCAGTAATTTCATCTCAGTACTCCTTATCGCGCTGTCGTGATGGGGGCCTGCCCGTGGTGAACGCGGTGCGTTCCCTGAACGGGTCTGATGGCCCCTTGGCGTCTTGCCGGTCCCTGGGTATCAGCGATCCTTGGGATCCAGGGCATCACGCAGACCATCCCCGAGGAAGTTGAAGCAGAACAGGGTCACCACCATGAAACCGGCGGGGAACAGGAGTTGCCAGATGGCCACTTCCATCGACTTGGAGCCTTCATCCAGCAGGGCGCCCCAGCTGGTCATGGGCTCTTGCACGCCCAGACCCAGGAAGCTCAGGAAGGATTCGAACATGATCATCCCCGGCACCAGCAGGGTGGCGTAAACCGCCACTATGCCGAGCACGTTGGGCACGATATGACGGGTGATGATCTTCCACTTGGAGACGCCGCAGACGTGGGCCGCCTCGATGAACTCCTTGCTCTTGAGACTCAGGGTCTGGCCGCGCACGATCCGCGCCATGTCGAGCCAGCTCACCGCGCCGATGGCGAGGAAGATGAGGGCCAGATTGCGACCGAAGAAGGTCACCAGCATGATCACGAAGAACATGAAGGGGAAGGCGTTGAGGATCTCAAGCACGCGCATCATCAGGCTGTCGACGCGACCGCCGATGAAGCCGGACGCGGCGCCGTAGAGGGTGCCGATGATGACAGCCACCAGGGCCCCCATGATGCCGACCATCAGGGAGATGCGTCCGCCGAGCAGGGTACGCACGAACAGGTCGCGCCCCAGGCTGTCGGTGCCGAACCAGTGGCCGGTCTCCATGTCCGGGGCACTCTGCATGGCCCCCCAGTCCGGGTCATCGAACGTGTACTGGGACAGGTGGGGCCCCACGATCACCGCCAGACCGATGATGGTCAGGATGATGAGGCTGGTCAGGGCCGCCTTGTTGCGCAGGAAACGGCGACGGGCATCCTTCCACAGGGAGCGTCCTTCCACCACTTCCACTTTCTGGGCGAACGCCTCGACGGCTTCGCGCTTTTCAGTTGTGACTACCATGATGAACTCCCGGCTTAGTAACGGATCTTGGGATCGATGACGGCATAGAGAATATCGACCACGGCGTTAAAGGTGATGGTGAGGGCGCCGACCAGAATGGTCAGACCGAGCACCATGGAGTAATCACGGTTGAGGGCACCGTTGACGAACAGCTGGCCGATCCCCGGCAGGCCGAAGATGGTCTCGATGACCACGGAGCCGGTGATGATGCCCACGAAGGCCGGTCCCAGGTAGGAGACCACCGGCAGCATGGCCGGGCGCAGCGCGTGCTTGAGGATGATGTGACGCAGGGGCAGCCCCTTGGCGCGGGCGGTACGGATGAAGTTGGAGTTCATGGTCTCGATCATGCTGCCGCGCATGATGCGGGAGATGGCGGAGATGTAGTACATCATCATGCCGAACACCGGCAGTACCATGAACTGGGCGCCGCCCCCCTGCCAGCCTCCCGCCGGGAACCAGCCCAGATAGATACTGAAGAAGAGCACCAGCAGCGGTGCCAGCACGAAGCCGGGTATCACCACCCCGGCCATGGCCGACGACATCAACAGGTAGTCGATGAGGGTGTTCTGTTTCAGGGCCGCAATGGTGCCGAAGGTGACCCCCAGGGTCACTGCCAGCAGGAAGGCGACCGAGCCTATCTTGGCGGAGACAGGCAGGGCCTGGCTCACCAGATCATTGACGGTGAAGTCCTTGTATTTGAAGGAGGGCCCCAGATCCCCCTGGACCAGGTTGCCGAGGTAAGTGAGGTATTGCATGCCGATGGGCTTGTCCAGGCCATATTTGGCTTCGATGTTGGCCAGGACTTCCGGCGGCAGGGCGCGTTCGCTGGTGAAGGGGTTACCCGGGGCGAAGCGCATCATGAAGAAGGAGACGGTGATCAAGACCAGCAGAGTCGGGATCGCTTCCAGTAGACGTTTAAGGATGAATTTCAACATAGACATTTCCTGTCCTGTACTGCTTCCAAAGGGTCGCGGTTGTAATAAAGGCCCGCCGTCTGGCGGGCCCTGCTTGTTATGCGACTTGTTTCTTTACTCAGTGAGCAACGATGTACATGTCTTTGCTGTAGATGTTGTCCAGCGGGTTGGCCGGGTAGCCGCCCACGTAGGGCTTGACCATGCGGGAGGTCACGTACTGATAGATGGGGGCGATCGGCATGTCCTTGGCCAGGATCTCTTCGGCCTGGACATAGAGCTTGTTGCGCGCCTCGGCATCCACCTGGTTGCGGGACTCGCTCATCAGCTTGTCGAACGTCGGGTTGGAGTATTTGCCGTCGTTGTTGCCGTGAGTGGTCTGCATCAGATCCAGCATGGAGGAGGCTTCGTTGTAGTCCGCAATCCAGCCGGCGCGGCCCACGTCGAAGTTACCCTGCTTCTTGGTCTCCAGGTAGGTCTTCCACTCCTGGTTCACCAGGCTCACCTGCACGCCGAGCTTCTTCCACATGGAGGCGACGGCCACGGCCACCTTTTTGTGGTTGTCGTCGGTGTTGTAGAGCAGCTCGAACTTGAGCGGCTTGCCCGGGCCGTAACCGGCTTCGGTCAGCAGCTCTTTCGCCTTGGCATCGCGCTCTGCCTGGGTCAGCTTGGACCAGGCCGGCGCCACCGGCTTGAAGCCATCTACAAAGTCAGGCACGAGCGTGTAGCCCGGGGTTTCGCCCTTGCCCATCACCTTGTCGGCGATCACGTTGCGATCGATGGCATAGGAGAGGGCGGTACGCACCCGCACGTCGTCAAACGGCTTGTGCTTGAAGTTGTACTGGTAGTAGTAGGTGCCCACATAGCCGCTGACCTTTACTTCGTCCGGCAGCTCTTTCTTCATCTGCTTGAAGCGTTCGATGGGCATGTTGTAGGTCAGATCCACTTCGCCAGCCAGATAGCGGTTCAGCTCGGCGTTGGTGGACTGGATGGGCAGGTAGGTCACCTTGTTGATGACGGTCTTGCCGTTGTTCCAGTAGTTGGGGTTGCGCTCGACGTCGACGCGCTCGTTGACCACCCAGTCCTTCAGCACGTAGGCGCCGTTGGATACCATGTTGCCGGGCTGGGTCCACTTGTCACCGAACTTCTCGATCACCTTCTTCGGGACCGGATAGGTGGTGGTGTGGGAGAGCATGCTGACGAAGTAAGGCACCGCCTTCTCCAGCTGCACCTCGAAGGTATGATCGTCCACCGCCTTCACACCCAGAGTGTCGGCCGGCTTCTTGCCCGCGATGATGTCGGAGGCATTGATGATGGTCGGGATCTCCATGTACCAGGAGTAGGGAGAGGCCGTCTTGGGATCCACCGCGCGCTGGAAGGCAAAGACGAAGTCATGAGCGGTGACGGGATCCCCGTTGGACCACTTGGCATCCTTGCGCAGGTGGAACACGTAATGTTTGTTGTCCTTGGTTTCCCAGGACTCGGCGACGCCGGGCAGGGTCTCACCCTTGGGGCCGGAGGAGACGAGACCTTCGAACAGGTCACGCAATACGTTGGATTCGGGGGTACCTTCCACTTTCTGGGGATCCAGGGTGGCGGGTTCGGAACCATTGCCTTTCACCAGGGTTTGCTCGGGAGCAAGCTTGGTACCGGCGGGGACATCGGCGGCGTGAGCCAGGGTGGCGCCACCGAAAAGTGCAGTCAATAAAAGGGTATTAATAATTGTTTTTCTATGAGTCATTTCCATACTCCAACAAGAACATTCCATGCATTTGTTATCCACGAGACAAACACCTCGCTGCCCGCATAATTCCCTGACAATTCTGATAATGCAATAGATATCATCAGGAACAGGCCGCTTTCATGGTCAAAAAAACAACTTAAAACCATTTATTCAGCATTTAAATATCCCGCAGCGGTCATTTTTCGTACAAGGCCGCTCGATTCTAGGAAATGACCAACAAAAAAGAAACAATAAAAAGCCGGTCACAAGGACCGGCTCCGACAAAAACGGACCTGGCTCACACCAGACCGGGGAAGACTCCCTTGATGCCCGCCACGATGATCTCGATGCCAAGGGACATCATGATGAGACCCATGATACGGGTCACCACGTTGATGCCGGTGTTGCCCATCAGCTTGAACAGCAGGGGAGCGGCGCGGAAGATGAGCCAGGAGCAGCAGGCAAACGCCACCACCACCACGAACATGCCGGCCATCTGGGGCAGGGTCTTCTGGCTGGCATAGACGATGGAAGAGGAGATGGCACCGGGTCCGGCCATCAGCGGCAGAGCCAGGGGCACCACGGCAATGGATTCACGCGCAGCCAGTTCACCCTTCTCCTGCTTGTTGTGCTTCACCTCCCCCAGCTTGCCCTGCAGCATGGACCAGGCGATCAGGGTGATCAGCGAGCCACCGGCAATGCGAAACGATGCCAGGGAGATGCCGAAACTGTCGAGGATGAGCTGTCCCATGCACATGGAGACCATCAGGATGATCATCACGGCAATGTGGGCGGTGGTGTTGGTCTTGCGTCGCTCCTCCGGCGACATGTGGCCCGTCAGGCTCACAAAAACCGGCAACAGACCCAGCGGGTTGATGATCGCAAACAGGCCGACGAAAAATTTCAGGTATAAAGAGAAGTCTATTGCTGCCATAGGCGCCATCCAGAACCAATACGAGCCACAAGGGGCCAACCCCCAAACTACGCGTAAATTTACACCATGGCTTTTCCCTTCTCCAATCAAATAATCTCACCCTTACCGGGGCTTTTTAGTTAGTTCCGCTAATGTATCGACAAAATTCAACATATCGGGTTGTTAAGGAAGAGTGGCCACCATTAACATCGCCGGGTGCCATGACAGCGCGTTATATCAACCCTCAGCCAAGAAAC
Source organism: Aeromonas sp. QDB68 (assembly GCF_027707405.1). Taxonomy (NCBI): domain Bacteria; kingdom Pseudomonadati; phylum Pseudomonadota; class Gammaproteobacteria; order Aeromonadales; family Aeromonadaceae; genus Aeromonas; species Aeromonas sp. QDB68. Next base: position 35,024 of record NZ_JAPCIQ010000029.1, read on the forward strand.
GATATTTTCGGCAAATGGCACCCTTGCTTCTCACCACACCTGCTTGCCGCCCCCACCCGCTCCTGTGACCCCGATTTTGGCCTTTCTCACCCTGGTGCGGTGCCAGTGGGGCCGGCTGTGCAGAGGTGACAAGCTCCCTGCCACCGCCAGATGTGCTGTTTCGCCAGGGCGACTGGATGAAAACAACAACCCCTTTCTCAACATAAATGAAACGTCAGGGGGCTAGGCGTTCTGCCGCCATCATGGCAATGCCACCTTCCCCCATCCCGGTCAAGGCGAGAATTCATCGGATCCCCTTCCCTGAGCAGATATTTCAAGGGCGCGTGACAGCAGCTCGTGATGCCAAGAAAGGATGACACACTCCCGTAACATAGTGGTGCGATAAGGGGTGAAACAAAATTTCTTTTGTTCTTTTGTTACATATGATCCAGATCAATCTTTTCTGACACATCCCGACCCTATAATCGAGTCAGAAAACAGTTTACTAAGGCATGTAAATACCCCGTTATGGTGATTCTCGCCTTGACAAGGTGGCTATAATTGCCGGGCATTGCCAAGGTCTTACTAAACAGTTTTCAAATCATCAGGAGATAAACATGGCAGTAACCAATTTGGCTGAACTGGATGCACTGGTTGCCCGCGTCAAAGAAGCACAGCGTCAATTCGCCAGCTTCTCGCAAGAGCAGGTAGACAAGGTCTTCCGTGCCGCCGCCCTGGCCGCCAGCAACGCCCGTATCCCCCTGGCCCAGATGGCCGTGGCTGAATCCGGTATGGGTATCATCGAAGACAAGGTTATCAAGAACCACTTCGCCTCCGAATACATCTACAACGCCTATAAAGATGAAAAGACCTGCGGCATCCTGAGCCAGGACGACGAGATGGGCACCATCACCATCGCCGAGCCGGTAGGCATCATCTGCGGTATCGTACCGACCACCAACCCGACTTCCACTGCGATCTTCAAGGCCCTCATCTCCCTGAAGACCCGCAATGCCATCATCTTCTCCCCGCACCCCCGCGCCAAGAACTCCACCAATACCGCTGCCAAGCTGGTACTGGATGCAGCCGTGGCTGCCGGTGCGCCGAAAGACATCATCGGCTGGATTGATCAACCCTCCGTCGAACTCTCCAATGCCCTGATGCGTCACGACGACATCAACCTGATCCTGGCCACCGGTGGCCCGGGCATGGTGAAGGCCGCCTACTCCTCCGGCAAACCCGCCATCGGCGTGGGTGCGGGCAACGTGCCCATCGTCATCGACGAAACCGCCGACGTGAAGCGTGCCGTCGCCTCCATCCTGATGTCCAAGACCTTCGACAACGGCGTGGTCTGTGCCTCCGAGCAGGCTGTCATCGTGGTCGACTCCATCTACAACCAGGTCAAGGAGCGTTTCGCGACCCACGCCGGCTACATCCTCTCCAAGGACGAAGCGGACAAGGTGCGTAAAGTGCTGCTGATCAACGGCGCCCTGAACGCCGACATCGTGGGCCAGCCTGCCACCAAGATCGCCGCCATGGCCGGTGTGACCGTGCCTGCCACCACCAAGATCCTCATCGGTGAAGGTCTGGAACTCTGCGCGGAAGACGAGTTCGCTCACGAGAAACTCTCTCCAACGCTGGGTATGTTCCGTGCCAAGAACTTCGAAGAAGCCGTCGAAATGGCCTGCGACATGGTCAACATCGGTGGTATCGGCCACACCTCCGGTCTCTATACCGACCAGGATCGCAATGCCGACCGCATCAAGTACTTCGGCGACAAGATGAAGACCGCCCGTATCCTCATCAACACCCCCTCCACCCAGGGTGGTATCGGTGACCTGTACAACTTCGCGCTGGCCCCGTCCCTGACCCTGGGTTGCGGCTCCTGGAGTGGTAACTCCATCTCCGAGAACGTCGGTCCCAAGCACTTGATCAACAAGAAGACAGTCGCAAAACGGGCAGAAAATATGCTGTGGCACAAACTTCCGAAATCCATCTACTTCCGTCGTGGTTCCCTGCCGATCGCCCTGGGCGACCTGGAAGGCAAGAAGCGCGCCATGGTGGTGACCGACCGATTCCTGTTCAACAACGGCTATGCCGATGAAGTGGTTCGCCTGCTCAAGAAGCTGAACATGGAAGTGGAGATCTTCTACGAAGTGGAAGCCGACCCCACCCTGTCCGTGGTCCGCAAGGGCGCCGAGATGGCCAACTCCTTCAAGCCGGACGTGATCGTCGCCCTGGGTGGTGGTTCACCCATGGATGCCGCCAAGATCATGTGGGTCATGTACGAGCACCCGGATACCGCGTTCGAAGACCTGGCCATGCGCTTCATGGACATCCGCAAGCGTATCTACAAGTTCCCGAAAATGGGCGTGAAGGCCGAACTGGTCTGTATCACCACCACGTCCGGTACCGGTTCTGAAGTGACCCCGTTTGCGGTCGTGACCGACGACGCCACCGGCATGAAGTACCCGCTGGCCGACTACGAGCTGACCCCGAACATGGCCATCGTGGATGCCAACCTGGTGATGGGCATGCCCAAATCCCTGTGTGCCTTCGGTGGTATCGACGCCGTGACCCACGCCATGGAAGCCTATGTCTCCGTGCTGGCCAACGAATACTCCGACGGTCAGGCGCTGCAAGCCCTGAAACTGCTCAAAGAGTACCTGCCGTCCAGCTACATCAACGGCGCCAACGACCCGGTTGCTCGCGAGAAAGTACACAACGCTGCTACCATCGCCGGTATCGCGTTCGCCAACGCCTTCCTGGGTGTGTGCCACTCCATGGCCCACAAACTGGGTGCCGAGTTCCACATTCCGCACGGCCTGGCCAACGCCCTGCTGATCAGCAACGTCATCCGCTACAACGCGAACGACAACCCGACCAAGCAGACCGCGTTCTCCCAGTACGACCGTCCGCAGGCTCGCCGTCGCTACGCCGAAGTGGCTGACCACCTGGGCCTGACCGCTGCAGGTGACCGTACCGCCGCCAAGATCGAGAAGCTGCTGACCTGGCTGGACGAGCTGAAGGCCACCCTGGGGATCCCGGCCTCCATCCGCGAAGCCGGCGTGAACGAAGCGGACTTCCTGGCCAAGGTAGACCAGCTGGCGCTGGAAGCCTTCGATGACCAGTGCACCGGCGCCAACCCGCGCTACCCGCTGATCACCGAGCTGAAAGCCATCCTGATGGACACCTACTACGGCCGTCCCTTCATCGAGGAAGCCCCTGTTGCCGCCCCGGTTGCAGCCAAGGTCGACACCAAGGTGGACAACAAGAAAAAATCCAAGGCCTGATAAACGCCACGGATGACAAGAGCCCGCGCACATGCGCGGGCTTTTTTGTTTGTCTATCTGTTTAATTTTGCTAGCTTGTTGATAGGCAAATTCGACAGAAGAGCTAGTCCATGGCGCTGATACAGGCCTCCATCGAGCAGTTGAGAGTCGGCCACTACATCCATCTTCCCACGGGATGGACGAGCCACCCTTTCATGTTCAACGCCTTCAAAATCAAGGACCAGCAGCAGCTCGACATCATCCGCCACCTCGACCTGACCCTGCTGATGGTGGATCCCGACAAGAGCGATCTGCCGGTAGAGCCCCTGCTGCGGGCCGAACCCGTTCCCTCTCTTGAGATGAGCGACACCGGGGATACCGCCCCCTCTTCTGAGGGCCCCACCTTCGACGAAAAGGCGTTCAGGCGCTCCCTTCGCATCGCGGACAAGGCGTTCGGTCAATCCCTGTCAGATCTTCGCGACGCCCTTGGCGCCCTCAACCTCAAACCGGACGAAGGCCTGGCCAATACTGCGCAGATAGTGCGCAGCACCGCCGCCCGTCTGGCAGAACACCAGGGGCCGCTCGGTCTGCACCTCATCCGCAGCCAGAACACGGATACCCTGCTGCAACACAGCCTGAGCGTGGCCTTCATCGCCATGCTGGTGGCACGGGAGCTTGGCATGAATCCCGTCGAGATCGAGGAGACCGGTCTGGCGGGCCTGATCCACGACATCGGCGAGCTCAGGATCCCGAGCCAGATCATCCAGAAGCGGGGGGAGCTCAGCAAGGCGGAGCAGAATTTCCTCAACATGCACCCCCAGTACGGACTGGTGATGCTCAACCAGTTGCAGGCTTTCGAACCCAGGATCCGTGAGGTCGCCTACCTGCATCACGAACGCCTCGATGGCAGCGGTTTTCCCCTCGGGATCAAGGGCGACAAGATCCCCCCCCTCGCCCGCCTCATCGGGCTGGTGGATCACTATGACGAGCTGCTTCACCCGCGCAGCGGCCTCAACCCGCCGGGGCCCAGCCAGGTGATCGGCCAGCTCTACAAGCTCTCCCAGAAGAAGTTCGAGCAAACCCAGGTCAGGTTGCTGATAAAGGTGCTGGGGGTCTATCCACCGGGTTCCCTGGTGCGCCTGGATGACGATGCCCTGGCCCTGGTGCTCTCCACCGAGCCCAGCATGCCCCTCAGACCCAAGGTGCTGCCCTACCTCAAGGGGCAGCGGCCGGAAGGAGTGGCCATGATCGATCTGCGGGAAGATGCGCGAAGCATCGTCGCCACCCTCAGACAGGAAGAGCTGGACGACGCACAACGCGCTTTTTTCGGTCTGGGTCGGCGGGTCTGTTACTATTTCGCCTTCTGAGTTATCCCCAGAAGCTGGGGATAACTCATTGGACAAACCTGAATAATTGCTCAGGTCCCCTCGAAATCGTCCACCATTGGAGCTGGATAAAAAACGCCCAGCCGATGGCCGGGCGGAGCATGCCACCTCCGTGTGGCGTATCCGGTGGATACCTTCATGCTCGCATCAACAATATCAAGCGGGCATCGATTACACAAATATCAATTTAACGTGCTGATTTTATATGGTTTTATTTTTCCATTCTGGCAAACTGCCGCAGCGTTCAGCCCGCAGCCCGCATCAAGACGGGCTCAGGCTCACCCTGCGTCATGACAACGCCCGGCTCCGGCGTGGTGTTTGAGGAAGCTTTTTTATGCAACTAGTCCTCTCTCTGCTCCAGCAGATGAGCGTCAGCCTGGTCATCGCCTACCTTTTTTCCAAAAGCCCCCTGTTGCGTCCCCTGGCCAACTACTCCGTCAGGCTGCCCCACAAGGTGCTCATCTATGTCATCTTCTCCTGCTTTTGCATCCTGGGAACCTATGTGGGCCTCGACATCGATGACGCCATCGCCAACACCCGGGCGGTCGGTGCCGTACTGGGGGGACTGCTGGGCGGCCCCCTGGTGGGATTCCTGGTGGGGCTGACCGGCGGCCTGCACCGCTATACTCTGGGGGGGTTCACCGATCTCGCCTGCGCCATCTCCACCACCTGCGAGGGGCTGTTGGGGGGGCTGGTGCACTGGCAGCTGATGCGGGCAGGCAGGGTCAATGACCTCTTTGCACCCAGGGTCGCCTTCTTTACCACCTTCGTGGCCGAGATCATGCAGATGGTGATCATCCTGCTGGTCGCCACCCCCTTCGACAAGTCCCTGCTGCTGGTGCGCACCATCGCCACCCCCATGATCCTCGCCAACTCCTGCGGGGCGGCGCTCTTCATCAGCATGATCCGCGACCAGCAGCGGATGTACGAAAAGTTCTCCCGGGTCTTCTCCGCCAAGGCGCTCACCATCGCCAACCGTACCGTCGGCATCATGAGCCAGGGGTTCACTCCGGAGGCCAGCGGCAAGATAGCCCATATCGTTCAGGAAGAGACCGGCGTCGGCGCCGTCGCCATCACGGACACCGACAAAATCCTCGCCTTCATCGGCACCGGGGAAGATCACCACAAGCCGGGCACCCCCATCACCTCGGCGATCACCCTGCAAGCCATCGCCCAGAACAAGGTGCTGTTCGCAGATGGCAACAGCCAGCCCTATCGTTGCAGCATCTCCCCCCAGTGCCAGCTCGGCTCCGTGCTGGTGATCCCCCTGCAGGGTGACGAGGGGGTGATCGGCACCATCAAACTCTATGAGCCCAAGAAGCGGCTCTTCCTCAAGATCAATCACACCCTGGGAGAAGGGATCGCCAACCTGTTGTCCCAGCAGCTGCTGGCAGGCCGCCTGGAGCAGCAGCAGCGCCTGCTGGTGCAATCCGAGCTCAAGCTGGTACAGGCACAGATAAACCCCCACTTCCTGTTCAACACCCTCAACACCATCAGCGCCATTACCCGCCGCGATCCGGGACGGGCACGGGAGCTGCTGCTGCACCTCTCCCGCTTCTTTCGCAACAACCTCAAGCGCCAGAGCGGCCTGACCACGCTGCGTGAGGAGCAGGAGCACTGCCTCTCCTACCTGGAGATAGAGCAGGCCCGCTTTGGCGAGCGGCTCACCGTCATCAACGAGATCCCGCCCCACCTTGCCGAGGTGCAACTGCCGAGCTTCACCCTGCAGCCCCTCATCGAGAATGCCATCAAGCACGGCATCTGCTCCCTGCTGGGAGAGGGGCGACTTCGCCTCTTCGCGAGGGAAACCCCCGAGGCGATCACCCTTTGCGTCGAAGACAACGCCGGGGCCTGGCAGCCATCCGGCCAGGGGGATGGTCTGGGGATGAGCCTGGTGGACAAGCGCCTCAAGAGCGCCTTTGGCGAGCGCTATGGCATTGACGTCCAGTGGGAGCCGGAGCAATGGACCCGGGTCTCCCTGACACTCCCACGACAACCCCGCACCACCGCCAAGGAGATGACATGATCCGCACCCTGATCGTCGATGACGAGCCCTATGCCCGCGAAGAGCTGGCAGAGCTGCTGGCCAGCGATCCCGACATCGAGATCCTGGGCATGGCGGGCAACGCCATCGAGGCGCTCGGCCTCATCCAGCAACTCAAGCCGGATGTGGTGTTTCTCGATATCCAGATGCCCAAGCTCAGCGGCATGGAGCTGGTGGCCATGCTCGATCCCCTGCCCCGCATCGTCTTTGTCACCGCGTTCGACGACTACGCCATCCAGGCCTTCGAGGAGAACGCCTTCGACTACCTGCTCAAGCCGGTGGAGCCGGCGCGCCTCGCCAAGACCCTGGCGCGGCTCAGGCAGGACATCACCCCGCAACCGGTCGGGACCCTGGCCCCGACCATCCACCATATCCCCGGATACCTGCACAACCGGGTGCGGCTGCTCCCAACCTCCCAGGTGGAGTACGCCTTCTCCGATCTCGGCGGCGTCCATGTCGCCTGCCAGGGCGAGCTGTTTCACACCCAGCTCACCCTCAAGTCCCTCGAGGAGAAGACCCCGCTGCTGCGCTGTCACCGCCAGTATCTGGTGGCCCCGGCCGCCATCTTCGAAATCCGTTTGCTGGATAATCAGCTGGCGGAGATCGTGACCCCGAGCGGGGCCCGGGTACCGGTCAGCCGCCGCTACCTCAAGGAGCTAAAAGACGAGCTGGGACTGGAATAAAGCGGGGCGCGATGTGCTCCGGATCACAGCGGACAACCGCTCGGGTCGCCATGTCGCCGCTCACCCCCTTTCACCTGCCGTTAACAGAAGTCCCCCCCTACACTGGCTGCGCACACCAAAAAATAACAAAGCAGGAGCGTAGCAATGATCTGGTTCTTCCTCTGTGTCGGCTTACTTGTAGCCGGCTACTTCATATACGGCAAATTCATCGAACGGATATTCGGGCCCAAACCCGAGTTGAAGACCCCCGCCATCACCATGGCGGACGGGGTGGACTATGTCCCCATGTCGGACAAGAAGGTCTACCTGGTTCAACTGCTCAACATCGCCGGCGTCGGCCCCATCTTCGGCCCCATCCTGGGTGCCCTCTATGGTCCGGTCGCCATGCTCTGGATCGTCTTTGGCTGCATCTTCGCCGGTGCGGTCCACGACTACTTCTCCGGCATGCTGTCGGTACGCGCCAGGGGCGCCTCGGTGCCGACCGTAGTCGGTGAGCACCTCGGCACCGCCGCCAAGCACTTCATGAACCTCTTTGCCGTGGTGCTCCTGATGCTGGTGGGCGTGGTCTTCGTCCTGAGCCCGGCGGGCCTGCTCGCCAACCTCACCTCCACCGACCTGGTCTACTGGATTGCGGCCATCTTCGCCTACTACATCCTCGCGACCATCGTCCCCATCGACAAGATCATCGGCCGCTTCTACCCCATCTTCGGCGCGCTGCTGGTGTTCATGTCGGTCGGCCTCATCATCGGCCTCATCGTCTCCGGCAAGGGCTTCTACAACACCGGGATGGACTTCTCCAACCTGCACCCGACGGACCTGCCGCTCTGGCCGCTGCTGTTCATCACCATCGCCTGTGGTGCCGTCTCCGGTTTCCACGCCACCCAGTCCCCGCTGATGGCGCGCTGCATGCAGAACGAGAGCTCCGGTCGCTTCATCTTCTACGGCGCCATGATAGGGGAAGGCATCATCGCCCTCATCTGGTGCACCCTGGGTCTCTCCTTCTACGACAGCACCGAGGCACTCAACGCCACCCTGGCCAGCGGCGGCCCCTCTGCCGTGGTGCACGAAGTCTCCACCAGCCTGCTCGGTACCGTGGGCGGCATCCTGGCGATCCTCGGCGTGGTGATCCTGCCCATCACCTCCGGTGACACCGCGTTTCGCAGCGCCCGCCTCATCGTGGCGGACTTCCTGAACCTGACCCAGAAGCCCATGGCCAAGCGTCTGCTCATCGCCATCCCCATGTTCATCCTTGGCTTCATCATCTCCAAGGCAGAGTTCGGGGTGATCTGGCGCTACTTCGGCTGGGCCAACCAGACCACCGCCGTCATCATGCTGTGGGCTGCGGCCGCCTACCTCATCAAGGAAGGCAAGCTGCACTGGGTATGCACCATTCCCGCCATCTTCATGACCGCAGTGGTCATCACCTACCTGGCCAACGCCCCCATCGGTTTCGGCCTCGAGATGAATGTTTCCACCATCATCGGTCTGGTGAGCACCGCCCTCATCACCCTCGCCTTCCTGGTAAAATTCAGGCCCTCCCAACTGAGAGAGGCCAAGGAGAGCTGAGGCATCAGCTTCTCTTCATGACAAGAGGCCCGGCATTGCTGCCGGGCCTCTGCTTTTTGTGGTCACTCTCTGGCGGGGGGCTCGGCGGAATCGGGCGCCCGGGCCGGCGCCTGATACCACTGCTCCCTGGCCACCAGCACAGCCTGTTCCGGCTGGGCAATGAAGTTGGGGGACATGATCTGCACCCCGAACTCGTTGAAGACATCCTGAATATGGCCATGGAGCTCCGTCTTGACCACCGCAGGGAGTTCGCTTGCCTTCATCCTCACCTGCAACTCGTACTCCACATACCAATCCTGCAGATGCAACTGCCGCACCAGGGGAGCTTCATCCTGATTGAGCCGGGTGCAGCGCCGCGCGGCCAGCTCCAGCATGGCATGTACCTGACGCCAGGGGGTGTCATAACCGATGGTCACCTTGGTCAGCAGGGCCACCCCCTTCTCGCCCGCCAGCCTTGTCAGGTTCACCACCTTGCCCCCCACCACCACCGCATTGGGCAGAGTGACCTCGTGATCCTGGCGCGTCACCAGCTTGGTCGAGAGGGCGTTGAGCTCGCTCACCATCCCCTCCACTTCGCCGATCTGCACCAGATCCCCTGGCCGCAGTGCGCGGGAGTAGATGAGCACCAGGCCGCTCATGGCATGGTTCATGATACCGGCCGATCCCAGTGTCACCATCAGACCGAAGAAGACGCTGATCCCCTTGAAGGCATCGGAATCCGCCCCCGGCAGATAGGGGTAGGCCACGGTCAGGGCAAACAGCCAGATCACCACTGACAGCAGTCGCCGGGTGGCGCCTATGGTCTCGGCGTGCAAACCCTGCACCCGAAACTGGCCACACTCGATGCGGTCGAAGAGGATGGCCAGCATCTTGATGAAGAAACGGGTGATGACCACGATAAGCAGCACGGTTACCAGACCGGGCATGGCGGCAATCATGCCCTCCAGCATGTCGCCACACAGGGCAAACAGGGATTCCCCAAGCTGATAGCTCCAGGCCCGGGTCTGGGGGAACAGGCCGAGCACATAGGTCAGCCAGCCATAGGTGAGCATGAAGATGAGCAGCAGCGTGATGAGGCCGAGCAAGCGGACCTCGACATTCCCGGTGACCTGGCGCCAGGAGTGGGGGACCAGCCCCTTCTGCAGCAACAGGCGGTTGGCCAGCCACTTTCTGACTCGCCGATGCCCCCGCTGCAACAGCCAGATGAGACCGAAGAAGATCAGGCTGACCACCACCGCCAAGCCGACGGCTCTGAGCAAATAGGGGGTCGAGTGCAGCTCGAGATACTTGATGCGCACGCCGTCGAGCCGATGCAGGACGCGTTCGGCCGCCTGATCCAGGGTCAGCTCGTCGAATTCATCAAGGTCCCCTTCCAGCAGCACCAGAATGCGCTTGCCATTGACCAGAAACTCCCGGCTCTCCTGGCCGTGTCGGCTGCCTTTCGTCACGGCCACAGGCGTCATGAGGTCGCTTGGCTCCATCCGCTGAACTCGCTCATGGGCCAGCCGTACCCTGGCCGCCCCATCCAGGTTGCCATATTTAGCCGTCAGCATGACGATGGGTTCATGAAGCAGGACCAGGGTCTGTGCCCGCTCCTGCTCATTGGGCTCCATTCTGGGTTCGGCGGTCCAGCCGAGGCGGGACCACAACAGGCAGATCAGCAACAGGCCAAGCCGCCATCCTTTGCCACTGCACCATTCGTTCATCAGGTTCACCTCTCACCTTGCCCGGGCATCCATTGCTGTTTGATTTTATCTAACCAAATCAATTTTGTGTGTTAAATGAGCAACCGATGAACCATGCCTGTACCGCCACACCAACTCTCCGATTGCAGACTTGCACCGACGGCATATGCTGTCATTATTGCCGAAGCCTCGACTCGACAATCGAAGCATTGTTAGCGACTCAGACGGGAGAAATCGATGGTACTTGACTACATTGCCCTGGGGATCCTGGTGTTTGTCGTCTTGGTCATGCGCGAATTCAACTTCGAAGTGCGACACTCGCCTATGCCGCCTGACGGTACTCTTCGAATACCTTGACAGGCTGCCTG
>NZ_JAPCIQ010000030.1:0-44576 GCF_027707405.1 Aeromonas sp. QDB68
GCTGGGAGCACATCAACCTAACCGGCGATTACGTCTGGCGGCAGAGCCGCAGACTGGAAGACGGGAAGTTTCGGCCCTTACGGATGCCCGGAAAACCTTAGCGTACGATTTTTTCCGAATTCTGCGGGCTCCCCTATCTTGTGCTGGCGGTCGGTGAAGGTGTCGATGCTGCCCGCCAGAATGGAGAACTCGTCCCGCACCGGGAAGAAGTTGAGCCGGAAGGTGAGATCGCCGTTCGCTACCGTCTGCAATGCCTTGTTGGTGGAGTAGAGCGCCCCCGAGACAAAGGTCATCAGATAGTGGGTGATGAGGGCCAGCAGGGCGGCCAGCACCGCGATGATGGTGAGCGTGGTGCCCTGACCATCCCAGAGGGCGTACTGACTCGTATCCAGGGTGCCGGAGACGACGCCCGCCTGACCTGCGCTGGCGCCATAGCGATAGATGTTCCCCTGCTGGCTAAGGCCGGTGGCCGCGCCAGGCGTGAGTACGAGATCCGCGGGCAGGGTAAGGGTCGGCTGCTGGCTCACCAGCTGGGCCGTGGTCTCGACCCGCCCTTTTAGCTGATCCACTCTGAGCTGCATCGCCTGATCATGGCCGTCGGCCAGCAGATACCAGGTGAGGAAGGCGATGAACACCAGGGGGCACCAGAAGGTGATGAGAAATTTCTCGCTGATCGTGAGGTGAATGAGATAACGGTCAACCCACCGAAACTTTACTTCTTTCATAATGGTATTGCGTCCTGCAAGGGGAAGAGAGTGTCGCGCTCATTATCGCCCCGGGGAAAAATTACTTAAGGGAAAGGTGTGATAAATGGGAGAGCAATCGTTTGTCGTGCGGGTGTGGGGTCAGGTTCAGGGGGTGGGGTTTCGCTACTTCACCCGGGAGCGGGCGCTGCAACTGGGGCTGCGGGGGCATGCCTACAACCTGGAAGATGGCTCGGTGGAAATCCTGATTGCCGGTCCCGAACAGAAGGTACAGATGATGCTGGGCTGGCTTGAGCACGGGCCCCGAACCGCCACCGTCACCCGAATGGAGTGCACCCAGGCGTTGCCACCCACCGGAACCGGTTTTCATACCAACTAGCCGGGAGGGTTCATGGGGGAGAGCGGGATTGCGCAGGCCAACCGGCTCGTTGGGCAATATCGGGGGGCGGCCCTGGCACTGCGCCAGCACAAGGGGATGGAAGAGGTGCATGCCTACCGGATAGCGGCCCGTCGCCTGCTGGCGCTGCTCGCCCTGTGGCGACCCCTCATTCATGAGCCCGAGCTGGAGCGGCGATTGACCCGTGCTGTCGGCACGCTCTCCGCCCTGCGCGATGCCCAGGTCTATGCGCAGCATCATGGTGGCTCGCTTCGGCAGAACCGCTTACCACGGGTCCCCCTGTTGACCGACCCGCTGGCCCGTTGGTTGGCCCGACTGGAAGAGGTACCCGTCGGTGTCGATCTCTTGCCGCTGTTTCGGCTGCGTCTGGTGCTGAAACAGGCGCGCTACGGGATGGAGCTGCTGACGGCACAGGGGGGAGGGGATCCGGCCTGGTTGTCCATGCTGGTGAGCTGGCAGGAGCGGCTTGGGCAATTGCAGGACAGGCGCCAATGGCTCAGACGCCTGGGGGGCGAAACGGGGCGAGGCCAGCAACGGCGAGCCCTGAAAACAGAGATCCGCTGCCAACTACTGCAACTGGATTGCCATCAGGCTGAGCTGGTCGGCCTTCGGATGGCATTGCTGCAGAGCGGGCAGTAAGCACCCCACAAGGTAAAAAAAGAGAGGCCATTGGCCTCTCTTTTTATTGGGACTCTCCGGGAAGGGGCGTATTACTTCACGCGCATGCCCGGCTGGGCACCTTCCTGGGGCTCGAGGATCCAGAGATCCTTGCCACCTGGACCTGCCGCCAGCACCATGCCTTCGGACATGCCAAAGCGCATCTTGCGCGGGGCCAGGTTGGCCACCATCACGGTCAGCTTGCCTTCCAGATCTTCCGGGTTGTAGGCAGACTTGATACCGGCAAACACCTGACGGGTTTCGCCGCCGATATCCAGCTGCAACTTCAGCAGCTTCTCGGCTTCCGGCACCGCTTCGGCTTTCTTGATCAGCGCCACACGCAGGTCAATCTTGGCAAAGTCATCGTAGGTGATGGTCTCGCTGATGGGATCGTCCACCAGGGGGCCTACCGGCTTCTTGCTCTGCTCCTTGGCGAGATCTTCCTTGGACGCTTCCACCATGGCATCCACCTTGGCGGACTCGATGCGGGAGAAGAGTGCCTTGAAGGGAGCGACGCCGTGGTCGACCAGAGGGGCGGCGATGCCATCCCAGGTCAGGGTTTCGCCAAGGAAGGCTTCGGCGCGCTCGGCCAGTTGCGGCATGACGGGCTTCAAGTAGGCCATCAGCACGCGGAACAGGTTGATGCCGACGGAGCAGACGGCTTGCAGTTGGGCATCCGCCCCTTCCTGCTTGGCGATGACCCAGGGAGCCTTGTCGTCCACATAGCGGTTGGCCTTGTCGGCCAGTGCCATGATCTCGCGGATGGCGCGGCTGAATTCGCGCGCTTCATAGGCTTCGGCGATGCTGGCGCTGGCGTTGGCAAACTCGGCGTAGAGTGCGGGCTCGGCGCAGGTGGCGGCCAGCTTGCCGTCAAAACGCTTGGCGATAAAGCCGGCGTTGCGAGAGGCCAGGTTGACCAGCTTGTTGACCACGTCGGCGTTGACGCGGGAGACGAAGTCTTCGAGGTTCAAGTCTAGATCGTCGATGCGGCTGTTGAGCTTGGCGGCGTAGTAGTAACGCAGGCACTCCGGATCCAGGTGCTTGAGATAGGTGGACGCCTTGATGAAGGTGCCCTTGGACTTGGACATCTTGGCGCCGTTGACGGTCACATAGCCGTGTACGTTGACCTTGGTCGGCTTGCGGAAGTTCGCGCCTTCCAGCATGGCCGGCCAGAACAGGCAGTGGAAGTAGGCGATGTCCTTGCCGATGAAGTGATAGAGCTCGGCGTCGGAGTCCGCTTTCCAGTAGCTGTCGAAGTCGATGTCGCCACGCTTGTTGCACAGGTTCTTGAACGACGCCATGTAGCCGATGGGGGCGTCCAGCCAGACATAGAAGTACTTGCCGGGGGCGCCGGGAATTTCGAAGCCGAAGTAGGGTGCGTCACGGGTGATGTCCCACTGTTGCAGGCCGCTTTCGAACCACTCTTGCATCTTGTTGGCCATCTCTTCCTGGATGGCGCCGGAGCCGCGCACCCAGTCGGCGAGCCAGGCTTCGAACTGGGGCAGGTCGAAGAAGTAGTGCTCGGAGTCCTTCATCACCGGGGTCGCACCGGAGACGGCGGATTTCGGATCAATCAGCTCGGTCGGGCTGTAGGTCGCGCCGCAACTGTCGCAGTTGTCACCGTACTGATCGGGGGACTTGCACTTGGGGCAGGTGCCCTTGACGAAGCGATCCGGCAGGAACATGGATTTTTCCGGATCGAACAGTTGGGAGATGGTGCGGATCTTGATTTTGCCGGACTCTTTGAGGCGGCCATAGATCACGCCCGCCAGCTCGCGGTTCTCGTCGCTGTGGGTGGAGTGGTAGTTGTCGAAGCTGATGTTGAAACCGGCAAAATCCCCCTGGTGCTCCTGGGAGACGGCGGCAATCATCTCTTCCGGCGAGATCCCCATCTGCTGAGCCTTGAGCATGATGGGCGTACCGTGGGCATCGTCGGCACAGACGAAATGCACCTGATGGCCACGCATTCGCTGATAACGAACCCAGATATCGGCCTGGATGTGTTCCAGCATGTGGCCGAGATGGATGGAGCCGTTGGCATAGGGGAGGGCGCAGGTTACCAGCATTCTACGAGGATCAGTTGCCATAATACGTTCTTTATGTGCCTGTTGGGATGATACAGTGCCGTGCATGTTACCCGAATTGGGGGCGGCCTGCCTAGGGTTGTGGCCCCCGGTGCCCTGACTGGCGGCATCACGATGACGTCGGCAAGCCACTGATTTATGTGCGGTAACCGTTCACCTCAGCATAACGACAACATAATGGGGAGTTAATGGTGATTGATTCAGTAAAACAGATCCTGGCCGAATTTAAGCCGGCAGGATGGGGCAAGGATCTGGTCGCGGCCGGTTTTGTGCGTTCCGTCGAGCGGCACGAACAGACCCTGGCCATCACGTTGGTGCTGCCCTTTGCCGGCCAGTCCCTGTTTGAACAGATCAAAGAGGAGTTCGATGCCCGGCTGCGCAGCGCAACCGGTGCGACCCGCATCGACTGGACGGGGGAGATAGACGTGGCCAGCATGCCCCGCGCGCAGCAACTGGCGGCGGTGCAGGGGATCCGCAATATCCTGGTGGTTGCCTCCGGCAAGGGAGGGGTGGGCAAGTCCACTACCGCGGTCAACCTGGCGCTGGCGCTGCAAAAAGAGGGGGCGCGGGTCGCCCTGCTGGATGCGGACATCTATGGCCCCTCCATCCCGACCATGACGGGGACCCTCAAGGAGCGCCCTGTCAGCTTTGATGGCAAGTTGATGGAGCCGGTGATGGCCTGCGGCATCAAGAGCAACAGCATCGGTTATCTGGTGGCCGAGCAGGATGCCACCATCTGGCGCGGTCCCATGGCGAGCAAGGCACTCGGGCAGATCCTGCACGAGACCCGCTGGGGCGAGGTGGACTACCTGGTGGTGGACATGCCCCCGGGCACCGGCGATATCCAGCTGACGCTGGCCCAGCAGGTGCCCACCACGGCGGCGGTGATCGTCACGACGCCCCAGGATGTGGCACTGGCAGATGCCCGCAAGGGGATTGCCATGTTCAACAAGGTCAATGTGCCTGTGCTTGGCATCGTCGAGAACATGAGTTACCACGTCTGCAGTGCCTGCGGGCATCACGAGCCGTTGTTCGGTACCGGCGGTGGCCAGAAGATGGCGGAGCAGTATCACGTGGCGCTGCTTGGTCAGTTGCCGCTGCATATCGACATTCGCCAGCACATGGATGACGGCTGCCCCACCGTGTTCGGTGCGCCGGATGGCGAGCTGTCACAGACTTACCTGAAACTGGCTCGCCGGGTAGGGGCCGAGCTCTATTTCAGCGCAAAACCGATTGCGACCCCGCTCTACACGGTGGCGCTGGACGAATAATCGGCGTTCGGCCAAGGGGGACGGATTTGGGGTGGGCATGGCCACCCCTTTTTCATATAATGGATCGGTTTAAACAATCCCCAGTGCTCTTCTCTTTAGGTATTTTCAATGTCTGATACTCAACATTCCTGCGTGATCATCGGTATTGCTGGTGCATCCGCGTCCGGCAAGAGTCTTATCGCCCAAACCATCTATGAAGAGCTGGTGGCCGAGCTGGGAGCGGGTCAGATTGGTGTGATCACCGAGGATTGCTACTACCGTGATCAGACCCACCTGACCATGGAAGAGCGGGTCAAGACCAACTATGACCACCCCAATGCCCTGGATCACGATCTGCTGGTGCAGCATCTGACCCAGCTGACGCAAGGGGAGGCGGTCAACATCCCCCAGTACTCCTATACCGAGCACACGCGCATGACCGAGGTCACTACCTTTGCACCGCGCCGTGTCATCATCCTCGAAGGGATACTGCTGTTGACCGACAGCCGCCTGCGCGAACTGATGGACGCCTCCATCTTCATGGATACCCCGCTCGACATCTGTTTGCTGCGCCGTCTGGTGCGCGATGTGCAGGAGCGCGGTCGTACCATGGACTCCGTGCTCAAGCAGTATCAGAAGACTGTGCGTCCCATGTTCATGCAGTTCATCGACCCGTCCAAGCAGTATGCTGACGTGATCGTGCCCCGTGGCGGCAAGAACCGCATCGCCATCGACATGCTCAAGGCGCGTATCCGCCATATGTTGATTGGTTGAGAGAAAACAAGCCGGGTGATGCCCGGCTTTTTTTAATGAATCTTTTGTCAGGAGAGTCGCAGAATGCGTCTTTGTGATACCGATATCGAACGGCACCTGGATGAAGGCAAGATCGTCATCGAGCCGCGGCCCGGTGTTGAGCGGATCAGCGGCGTCAGCGTCGATGTGCTGCTGGGCAACGAGTTTCGGGTGTTTCGCGATCATACCGCGCCTTATATCGACCTTGGCGGTACCAGTATCGAGATGGCCGATGCCATCGAGCGGGTGATGAGCGAGGAGATCCACGTGCCGGACGGTGAAGCCTTCTATCTGCACCCGGGTCAGCTGGCGCTGGCGGTGACCTATGAATCGGTTACCTTGCCCGCCGATATCGTCGGCTGGCTGGATGGTCGCTCCTCCCTGGCTCGCCTGGGCCTCATGGTGCACGTCACCGCCCACCGCATCGATCCGGGCTGGTCCGGTCGCATCGTGCTGGAGTTTTACAACGGCGGCAAGTTGCCTCTGGCCCTGCGTCCCAAGATGAAGATCGGTGCCCTGAACTTCGAGATGCTGTCAGGTACCGCGGCTCGCCCGTACAACAAACGGGAAAATGCTAAATACAAGAGTCAGCAAGGGGCTGTGGCCAGCCGGATCAACCAGGATTGATCCCCGCACCGTGCGGCTTGTCTATCGAGGAGGGTGCCAAGGCACCCTCTTTTTTTATCTGACAAAAGGAAACGGGCGTGTCGAGCGGGTTGAAAAGCGGCCTTTTTCGGGACATTGAGCCATGCTCAGGCTTTGATTGGCGCCTATCCACAGCAATGGAATGGACTTAAATTAATCCTCGACAAGCCCCGTTCCTACAGGCCCTAAGACATTTTCTGACGGAATGCCCTTTTTTTTTTTGCTGAAATATTTCAACAACGGGTATGGCGCATCGAGCCTTCTGGCATAATCCGCCGCAACTCATAAACAGGTTCGTTTTTATGTTTGAAATGTTTAGTGGTTTGGGTTTGTGGTGGTCAATCGGTTTGGTATTGGCCGTTTTTTTTGTGCTGGCCTATGAATTCATCAACGGCTTTCACGATACCGCCAACGCGGTAGCAACGGTTATCTATACCAAGGCGATGCCGGCTCATATGGCGGTGGTGGCTTCCGGTCTGTTCAATTTCGCCGGTGTCATGCTGGGTGGATTGGGGGTGGCCTACGCCATCGTTCATCTGCTGCCCATCGATCTGCTGCTTGGCATGGACTCCACCCAGGGTCTGATCATGGTGTTCTCCCTGCTGTTCTCGGCCATCGTCTGGAACCTGGGAACCTGGTACTTCGGCATTCCGGCATCCAGCTCCCACACCCTGATCGGTTCCATCCTGGGGGTAGGCGGTGCCTATGCCCTGATCAGCCATCAACCCCTGAAAGAGGGTATCAACGTCGGCAAAGCCATCGACATCATGCTCTCTCTCATCATCTCTCCCACCGTGGGCTTCATCATTGCCGCCTTGCTGCTGTTCGCCATGAAGCGCGTATGGCTTGGCAGCAAGATCCACAAGACCCCGGAAGAGCGCCTGCTGGTGGACGGCAAGAAGCATCCACCGTTCTGGGCCCGTGTCACACTGATTTGTTCCGCAATGGGGGTGAGCTTCGTGCACGGCTCCAACGATGGTCAGAAAGGCATCGGTCTGGTGATGCTGGTGCTGATCTGCATGGCGCCTGCCTATTTTGCGCTGGACATGAACAGCCGCTCCTATGATCTGGACAGAACCCAGGATGCCAACCAGCGCATCATGGAGATCTACCAGCGTAACCAGGATCAGGTTTCCCATCTGGTGAACTTCAGTGTGCCTGCCAAAGCCCAGGAGGAGCTGATGAGCCACTGTGCGGCAGGGGAGGCCCTGCAGGCCATGGCGACCCTCGACAAGCGTCTGGGCCAGGTGCGCACCTACGAGGAGATGAACCTGGTGGATCGCCGCGAGGTGCGTCGTCTGCTGCTGTGCATCGACGACACTGCCCGCAAGGTCTCCAAATTGCCGCTGCCGGCCAAGGAGCTGACCGATCTCGCCAAATGGCGCAAGGATCTGACCGCCACGGCCGAATATGCGCCGACCTGGGTCATCGTGTCCATCGCCCTGGCGCTCGGTTGCGGTACCATGGTGGGCTGGCGTCGTATCGTCTACACGGTAGGGGAGAAGATCGGTTCCTCCGGCATGACCTACAGCCAGGGCATTGCAGCCCAGATCACGGCCGCCGCGTCCATCGGGATTGCGAGTCTGACCGGGATGCCGGTGTCCACCACCCACATTCTCTCCTCTGCGGTGGCGGGGACCATGGTGGCCAACAAGTCCGGCCTGCAGAGCCAGACCATCAAGACCATTCTGCTGGCCTGGGTGCTGACGTTGCCGCTCACCATGCTGCTCTCCGGCGGCCTGTTCCTGCTGAACAACCATCTCTTTGGCGGGTAAGCACGACAGTCATTGGAAATGAAACAAGGGCCTTCGGGCCCTTTTTTGTTGCCTGGTGAATGTCACGTCATACGGCAATAGTTCAATGAGTGATAGTTGTATGCCATCAGACAAGAAGTTGAACAGCATTATCTATCACCTCGTTTGTTTCTCTACATCCCTGAACCACCCTGTTGTACACAATGAGAGCAGCATACGCGGGAGCTACCTTGTTACGAGCTGACGCTTGCACGTGAAGCTGAAGGGAGGGTGTGCAACGGGTCTATGTTCCTCACCAGAAATGATGAGAGTGAAGAGTGCCACAGGTTGCCCTATGTCTGGCATTCACGTTCAACCTGGGCTGTCTCAGCTACCACGAACACACCGACAGAGTAGTCAAATGCGCTACCAGGCTGTTTGACAATGGCATCATATGCCGCCAATGCATTGACCTATCCACAAGCAGAGCATGTCGTGATGCTTTGTCATAGATGAATCATCTGTTAGGGGAGTGAATCACATCTTGCTTGGACAGGAGAGCACCAGGGAAAGCGGCGGATATCGAACGGGCAGGGGGGAGAGCAAGGCGATGTCAGCCCCAATAAAGAGACAAAAAAAGAGCCACACGATGTGTGGCTCTTTATTCAGACTAACGAGTCTGCTCAGGGGCGACCGGCCGGGCTGGTTGCCACGTTGCTGGCAGCGGTGCTGCCACCGTGGCGACCGGAGGTCACGACTTCGCTGCGTACCAGGGGAGCGTACTCCACGGGTTCACGGGGTGTCGGGGCAGGAGCCGCAGCTGGCGTTGCCATGGGCGCATAAGCCTTGCGGGCACGGGCCAATACACCGGCACCCTTGCTGACCTTCACTTCGGGGCTGGTTGCTGGCTCGGTTTGCACCACGGCAGCCGGCATCTCGACGACCTCCGCCTCGGCGGTGGCCGTCTCCTCAGCGATAACGACAGGTGCCGCTTCAGCAACCGGTGCAACCTCTTCTGGGATGGCCTCCACTTGCTGGGTCTGCTCGACAGCATCGATCACGGCGACAGGTTCGTCATGAGAGGCGGTGTTGACGATAGGTTCGACCATCTCGGGTTCGACAACTGCCACTTCGGCGACGGGTTCAGCGTCTGCTTGCGCAACCTGCTCAACTTCGTCAGTGGAGGGCGCATCCACAGCCTGGGCTGCCAGTGCTTGCTCTGCCGCTTCCTCAGCAACGGCTTCAGCCACCACGTGTTCGGTCAGTGCGGCGGAAGCCTGCAGGGCGGCTGCAACCGCTTCTGCGCTCGGAATGGTGATGACAGGCACAACCGGTTCTTCCACCTTCACCTGAGCCGCATCGGCCTGGGCCGCGGTAGTCAGCTGCACTTCACCTTGTGCTTCGTCTTCACGCTGGCCACGAGCCTCTTCGTTGATGCGCTTGCGACGTTGCCCTTCGATGCGCTGATTGCGCGGGGTACGGCGGGAACGACGCTGACCTTCGCCTTGCTCTTCTTGTTGCTCAGCAGCGGCGGCTTGCACGTCGGCGACATCGGTGATTTGCTCGTCAGTCGGTAGGGCAGGGGTGTCGGTCGCGGCGACATCGACACGGATCTGCTTGCGCAGTTGGCGACGTTCGCGGCGCTCGGCCACTTTTTGCTCTTTTTCCTGACGCGGTTCAGCGCTGGCGACCGCAGTATCAACGGTATCAACCGCCTCGACGCTCACCTCGGCACGGGGTTCGCGGGGGGCGCGAGGTTCACGAGCCGGACGCGGGGCACGAGGTTCGCGCTCCTGGCGGGGTTCGCGAGGCTCACGCTCCATGCGCTGTTCGGTGCGCACTTCGCCACGGGGTTCCCGTTCCTGGCGCGGTTCCCGCTCTTGACGAGGCTCACGCTCTTTGCGCGGGCGACGATTGCGATCACTACTCTCGCGGCTGGCTGCGCCTTCACGCTTCTCGCCGGCCTCGGCATTGCGACTGCCGCGGTTGTCGTCACGACGGCCACGTTGACCACGGCTGCGGGATTCATCGCGCTGGTGACGGTGCCCGTCATCCTTGCGAGCTTCGCGCTGGGCGGCCGGTTTGTCGGCAGGCGCCTTCACCTCGGCCGGGGCCGCATCGGAGGAGGCACCGAACAGGCCGGAGAAGGCCTTGGCCAGCTTGCCAAAGAAGCCGACTTGTTCTGCAACCGGAGCAGGAGCCGCAACAGGAGCCGGGGCGGCGGGCGCAACCGGCTGAGGAGCCGGGGCAAACCCTTGCAGCAGCGGTTGTTCACGCTCGACTACCTGAGCCTGGCACGGCTGATAGACCGGCTTGGCAATTTCGGTTTTGAGCTCGTAGCTGGCCGCTTCCGGGATCTCGTTCTGACGGATGCGGGTCACTTCGTAGTGCGGGGTTTCCAGATGCTGGTTCGGAATGATGTAGACACGCACATCATTGCGCTGTTCCAGATTGGCGATGGAGGTACGCTTCTCGTTGAGCAGATAGGCGGCCACATCGACCGGCACCTGGGCATGCACCTGCTCGGTGTTGTCCTTCATGGCCTCTTCTTCGATGAGACGCAGGATGGACAGGGCGAGGGATTCGTTGTCACGGATGACCCCCTGACCCTGGCAACGGGGGCAGATATGGCTGCTGGACTCGTTGAGGGAGGGACGCAGACGCTGGCGAGACATCTCCAGCAGACCGAAACGAGAGATACGGCCCAGCTGGATACGGGCACGATCCTGATGCACCGCTTCACGCAGACGGTTTTCCACTTCGCGCTGATGGCGAACCGGGGTCATGTCGATGAAGTCGATGACAATCAGGCCACCCAGGTCACGCAGGCGCAGCTGGCGAGCGATCTCATCGGCCGCTTCCAGGTTGGTCTGCAGGGCGGTCTCTTCGATATCGCCGCCCTTGGTGGCGCGGGAGGAGTTGATATCGATGGAGGTCAGTGCTTCGGTCGGATCGATGACGATGCTGCCGCCGGAGGGCAGGCGCACTTCGCGCTGGAAGGCCGATTCGATCTGGCTCTCGATCTGGAAGTGGTTGAACAGGGCGACATCACCCTTGTAGAGCTTCACGCGATTGAGGAAATCGGGACGGACCAGCTCGATATGTGACTTGGCGCGCTCGAAGATGACCGGGTTGTCGATCAGGATCTCGCCCACATCGCGACGCAGATAGTCACGGATGGCGCGCACGATGACGTTGCTCTCCTGGTGAATGAGCACCGGAGCGGAACGTTGTTGTGACGCCTTGTGGATGGAGTCCCAGTGATTGAGCAGAACGTTCAGATCCCACTCCAGCTCTTCCGGGGACTTGCCCACACCGGCGGTGCGCACGATGAGGCCCATGCCGTCCGGTACGGTCAGTCCGCTCAGGGCTTCCTTCAGCTCGGTCCGCTCGTCACCCTCGATGCGACGGGAGATGCCGCCGGCACGGGGGTTGTTCGGCATCAGCACCAGGTAGCTGCCAGCCAGACTGATGAAGGTGGTGAGGGCTGCACCCTTGGTACCACGCTCTTCCTTATCGATCTGGACAATCACTTCCTGGCCTTCGCGGACCACTTCTTTGATGTTGGGACGACCCTGATAGGAGTAACCGGAGGGGAAGTAATTGCGGGCGATTTCCTTTAACGGCAGGAAACCGTGGCGTTCGGCGCCATAGTCAACAAAAGCAGCTTCGAGACTGGGTTCTACTCGGGTGATTTTGCCCTTGTAAATGTTCGCTTTTTTCTGCTCGTGTCCCGGACTTTCAATATCCAAATCGTAGAGCTGTTGTCCGTCAACCAGCGCTACGCGCAACTCCTCTTCCTGAGTCGCGTTGATTAGCATTCTTTTCATTGAGTTCTCATTATTTTGTCATTTTGATTCCTCCACTGGGTCCTGCCGGCGCCGGCCTCGGGTCTTCAGCATGCTGGGGCAACCTCCCGGTTGGGGTATGCATGAGGCGCAAACTAAGGGCACTCTGGTTCAGCCTTCTCGAGAGGGCGTGAATTAAGGATACCGATGTGGAGACAATTTACGTCGGCTCTGTTTGTGTTCTCCATGCGTTGTACCTCGCACCCGGGAACCGTCATGTTCTTGTATACACGGTGTTTCGGGATTGGGTGGCATACATTTTGGCCACTTAGTACAAGGCTTGAACACAATGACAAAACCTTGTTTATTATCCCATTTAAACCACTTTTATAGCAAGACGCCATTTTTTAACAAAGCATGCAGCCAAGGGCTGTCGGCGGTGTTAAAATCCGCGCCATGACACAGATACATCAACAAGTGCAGCTGCTCACCATCGAAGCTGAGCATGACGGGCAGCGCATCGACAATTTTCTCAAGACTCAGTTAAAGGGCGTCCCCAAGAGCCTGATTTATCGCATCCTTCGAAAAGGGGAGGTGCGGGTCAACAAGAAGCGCATCAAACCGGAATACAAGCTTTGTGCCGGTGACGAGGTGCGGGTGCCCCCCGTGCGTGTGGCCGAGAAGAATGAGTTGCCTTCTGCCAACCTCGGCAGCATCCAGCGTCTGGAGAGCCAGATCCTGTTTGAAGACGACGCCATGATAGTGCTAAACAAGCCGTCCGGCATGGCAGTGCACGGCGGCAGCGGCCTCAGTTTTGGCGTCATCGAAGGGCTGCGTGCCCTGCGCCCCGAAGCCCGTTTCCTCGAACTGGTGCACCGGCTGGATCGCGACACCTCCGGCGTGCTGCTGGTTGCCAAGAAGCGCAGTGCCCTGCGCAGCCTGCACGAGCAGCTGCGGGTCAAGACCATGCGCAAGCAGTATCTGGCGCTGGTGCGCGGCCAGTGGCAACCCCACGTCAAGGTGGTCAATGCGCCACTTCGCAAAAATGATCTGCAATCCGGCGAGCGGGTGGTGCGGGTCAGCAGCGATGGCAAACCCTCCGAGACCCGGTTCCGGATTGCCCGTCAATTTGCCGAAGCCACTCTGGTCGAGTGCAGCCCCATCACTGGCCGTACCCACCAGATCCGTGTCCACACCCAGCACGCCGGCCATCCCATCGCCTGCGATGACAAATATGGTGAGGCCGGGTTTGATGAAAAAATGCGGGGGCAGGGGCTAAAGCGTCTGTTCCTGCACGCCTGGAAGCTCACCTTTACTCATCCGGTAGATGAGCGGGAGATGCAGGTGGAAGCGCCATTGTCACCGGAGCTTGAGGCGTTCCTCGCCAAGCTGCCACGCTGACAGCCATGAAAAACGGGAGCCAAGGCTCCCGTTTTTCATGGCAGAGTTCTTGTTATGGCAGAGCCAGGCCGTGGCGACCCAGGAGATCAACCAAGCCTATCAGGGGAAGACCGACAAGGGCGTTGGGATCGCGCCCCTCCAGCGCCTTGAACAAGACGATGCCCATTCCCTCGCATTTGAAGCTGCCGGCACAATCCAGAGGACGTTCGGCCTCCACATAGCGACGGATGGCGGCTTCGTCGAGCGAGCGAAAATGCACGGTGAAAGGCTCGACGAGCTGCTCGGCATGGCCATTCGCAGCATTGATCACACAGAGCCCGGTGTAAAAGATGACGCGCTTGCCTTGTGCCCGCAGCAACTGCTCGACCGCCTTCTCCACCGTGCCGGGTTTGCCGAGGATCTGCCCGTCACAGACGCACACCTGATCTGAACCGATGATCAATCCTTGATCACGGTCAGCGGCAACGGCATTCGCCTTGGCAAACGCCAATCTGCTGACCAGAGCTTCCGCGGTCTCCCCGTGTCGCGCCGTCTCATCGACTTGAGGCGCAGCACAGTGAAATGGCTGACCGAGTTTTTCCAGCAAGGTCTTGCGGTAGGACGAGGTGGACGCGAGGATCAAGGAAGGCTGCATGTTTTGATGATATCCATTTATAAATCAATTGGTTGATTCTATCTGTGCAGATGGGGCCACGCAAACAGGAGATGTCTACAGCGGGACTCGCCTAATTAGCGGGAAGCATGCATGCTGAGGAAACCACAGCACAAACACAAGAGATCGGAATTGAGCGTGATGACACGATATGCGGCCTTGGTCATGGCACTGATCTCCTTCGCCAGCTGGGCAGGGACATGGCAACTTCGCCAGGGGGATGAGGGGGTGATGCTTTGGACCCAGCCACATCCTCCGACCTCTTTTCAGGCCTTACGTCTGGAGATGCGGGTGAATGCCGATCCTGGCGCGCTGATCACGGTGCTGCGGAACACGGCGCGCCATGAAGAGTGGTTGCCCCAGAGCCGTGAAGTCAGGGTGCTGGCCAGATCGGGTCCCGACGATGATCTGGTCTATACCCGCCTGGCATCTCCCCGGCCGGTGCAAGACAGGGAGCTCATCACCCGCTCCCATCTGAGTCGACGCATTGATTGCAGCCTGACTCTCGAGGTGTGGGCAGAGCCGAATGCCCTGCCACTGCATGCAGGGCTGTTCCGGATCCAGGAAAGCGCCGGACGGTGGGAGGCGCTACCCCAACGGGATGGCAGCACACTCGTTCGGCTCGAAACCTATACCAACCCGGGCAACAACTTGCCGGGCTGGCTGGTCAATCCCATTGCCATCAAGGCTGCCGTGGGCAGTTTCAAAGCCATACGCCGACTGATGGAAGCCGAGCCCAGAGTGGCTGCGACACCAGGCCTGCTGGGGAGCGACCCGCGCTGTTCTGCCACCTGATGAGACACCAAGGAGCACATCCGGTGGACAGACAGGGGAGGGGAACAGGATCCTGTGCCAGATCCTGCACGATATGGCATAATCGGCCACCGATGAGCACAAGTTCCTCTTGCAGGGGCCTGTGAAGGTAAAATCATCGGCGGTAAGGACTTTTTCCTTTGACTATCCCTTGTTGGACCTATAATATTCGCGCCCTATGCAAAAGGTGAAGTTG
This sequence comes from Aeromonas sp. QDB68, assembly GCF_027707405.1. Taxonomy (NCBI): domain Bacteria; kingdom Pseudomonadati; phylum Pseudomonadota; class Gammaproteobacteria; order Aeromonadales; family Aeromonadaceae; genus Aeromonas; species Aeromonas sp. QDB68. The sequence continues at coordinate 15,113 of NZ_JAPCIQ010000030.1, forward strand.
CCCGTTAAGGTTGATCCAGTCCGTAATGCCTTGAAGCTACTCGATTATGTCGGGATAGTGGAAAAGTCGCAGATGCCCAGGCTGGAGGAATCAACCGAAGGCTTGCGAAGTGATGTGGATGTCACACTGCACTTTGGCAAAGATGTCCAGAAGTTGACCGTTATGAAAGGCACTGCCCATGCCAAGGTCGACCTGGTTTGCCAGCGTTGTGGTGAGACGTTTGAACACCTTTGTGAAGCTAGTTTTATTTACACTCCGCTGTTCGAAAGAACAAACGAGGAAGAACTGCCGGAAGCTTATGAGCCCATTGAGTTGGACGAAAACGGCGAGATAGATCTTCATCAAATCCTGGAGGATGAACTCATCCTCTCGTTGCCTCAGGTAGCCATGCATCCGGTGGATGTGTGTCCCAGAGGAAACATGGAGATGACCTGGGGTGAAATCGAACCTGCTGATGAGCGGCCGAATCCCTTTGCAGTTCTTGAAGCGCTCAAACGTAAGTGAATTTTAGGAGTTAGCCTACCATGGCCGTACAACAGAACCGTAAAACCCGCGCCAAGCGTGGCATGCGTCGTTCCCACGATGCGCTGACCACCGCTGCCCTGACTGTTGATCAGACCAGTGGCGAAATTCATCGTCGTCACCACGTGACTGCCGATGGTTTCTACCGCGGTAAAAAGGTAATCGCTTAAGGATTGCCTTTGTCTACGCAAACTGTCGCGCTAGACATAATGGGGGGAGATATCGGCCCCTCGGAAACAGTGCCTGCCGCCGTGCAGGCACTGTCTCTTCTACCCCAGCTAAAACTTGTTCTGGTCGGTGATCAACACCAGACTGCCCCTCTTCTGCAGCAACATGGCCTGCTCAACCACCCTCGCGTTCGTCTCGTGCATGCCTCCCAGGTCGTGGGCATGGGCGAAAAGCCTATCGTGGCGCTGCGTACCCTGAAAGACTCCTCCATGCGCGTGACCCTAGATCTGGTCAAGATCGGCGCTGCCGATGCCTGTGTCAGTGCCGGCAACACCGGTGCCTTGATGGCCATGGCCAAGTGCGTGCTCAAATCCTTGCCCGGTGTTGACCGGCCAGCCCTCATCAAGGCGCTGCCCACATTGGGTGGAAAACGGACCGTGATGCTGGATCTGGGTGCGAACGTGAGCTGTGATGCCGACACCTTGCTGCAATTTGCCGTGATGGGCGCTGTGGTTGCAGAGAAGGTCGAGGGGATACCTTCACCCAGAGTGGCACTGCTCAACGTGGGGGAGGAGGAGATCAAGGGCAACGACCTGGTGCGCCACAGCGCCGAGTTGCTGCGCCAATGCTCCGCCCTGAATTTTGTCGGTTTTATCGAGGGTGACAGGATCTTCAGCGGCGAGTGCGACGTGATCGTCTGCGACGGTTTCGTGGGCAACGTGGCGCTCAAGACCGCGGAGGGGGTGGTGCGGATGATGGCCGAACTGGCCGGATATCCGCGCAAAAAACGCAGTTTTCTTGGTCGACTCGCCGGATTTATGTTCAAACGGCGTTTCTCTTACCTGAACCCCGACCAGTATAATGGCGCGAGTCTGTTAGGATTGCGCGGCATTGTGGTAAAAAGCCATGGGCGGGCCGAGCGCCGCGCTCTGTGTCATGCGATTCTGCTGGCTGCACAAGAAGCCAGACATCAACTTCCATTGCAAATTGCAGATCGCCTTGAATCTGTCTTTTCCGACAGGGATTTATAAAACTCTATGCATAGCAAAATTCTGGGTACTGGCAGTTATCTGCCGAGTTCGGTTCGTACCAACGCCGATCTTGAACAGATGGTTGAAACCAGTGACGAATGGATCGTGGAACGCACCGGGATCCGTGAACGCCGTATCGCCGGAGCCGACGAAACCGTCGCGACCCTTTCTCATCAGGCGGCCTTGCGTGCGCTTGATGCGGCAGGTCTGACTGCCGCCGATCTGGACATGATAGTGCTGGCCACTACCAGCGCAGAGAATGCCTTCCCAGCTGCTGCCTGTGAACTGCAGGGGCTGCTTGACGTACCGGGGATCCCGGCGTTTGACGTAGCCGCCGCCTGTGCCGGCTTTACATATGCTCTCGCCATCGCCGATCAGTTCGTCAAATCCGGCGCTGCTCGCCACGTGCTGGTTGTCGGTGCGGACGTGCTGTCACGCATGTGCGATCCCGAGGATCGCGGCACCATCATCCTGTTCGGGGATGGGGCAGGGGCCGTGGTCATCGGTGCCAGCGACACTCCTGGGATCCTCTCCACCCATCTGCATGCCGATGGCCGTTATGGCGAGCTGCTCAAACTGCCGCAGCCCCGTCGCGGCATGCCGGGTGCTGAGCTCGAAGCCTACATGTACATGAAGGGCAACGATGTCTTCAAGGTGGCGGTGACACGCCTTAGCGAGATCGTGACCGAAACCCTGGCTGCGGCCAACGTCGAGCCGAGCGAGCTGGACTGGCTGGTGCCCCATCAAGCCAACTTCCGCATCATCAATGCCACCGCCAAGAAACTCGGCATGGGGCTCGACAAGGTGATCCTGACCCTGGATCGTCATGGCAATACCTCCGCGGCCTCCGTGCCCATCGCCTTCGATGAAGGGGTGCGCGATGGTCGCATCAAACCCGGCCAGCTGGTCCTGCTGGAAGCCTTCGGCGGCGGTTTTGCCTGGGGCTCTGCGCTGGTTCGCCTCTGATACCGAGCGGTGCCCGGTCCTCGGGCGCCCGCTTACCGAATTCGTCTTACCTTAAAGGAATCAATGATGACCCGATTTGCCATTGCCTTCCCGGGACAAGGCTCCCAGAGCGTCGGCATGCTGGCCGAGCTGGCCGAGCAACACGCAGTGATTAAAGAGACCTTCGCCGAGGCGAGCCAGGTGCTGGGCTATGACCTGTTTGCCCTGGTGATGGCAGGCCCGGCCGAGGATCTCAACAAAACCTGGCGTACCCAGCCAGCGCTGTTGACCGCCTCCGTCGCGCTGTGGCGCCTGTGGCAACAACAAGGCGGGGTAACCCCTGCCGTGATGGCCGGCCACAGCCTGGGGGAATACTCCGCCCTGGTGTGCAGCGGCGCGCTGGCGTTTGCCGATGCCGTCAAGCTGGTCGAGCTGCGTGGTTTGGCCATGCAGGAAGCCGTACCGGAAGGCACTGGCGCCATGGCTGCCATCATCGGTCTGGACAACGAAAGCATCGCTGCCAACTGTGAGAAAGCGGCCCAGGGGCAGGTGGTTTCTCCGGTCAACTTCAACTCTCCGGGTCAGGTGGTCATCGCCGGCCACAAAGAGGCGGTCGAGCGTGCCAACGTGCTGATGAAAGAGTCAGGTGCCAAGCGTGCCCTGCCGCTGCCGGTCTCCGTGCCCTCCCACTGCGCCCTGATGAAACCGGCCGCAGAAAAGCTGGCCGCCGCCCTGGATGGGATCGAGATCAAGGTTCCTGCCATCGCCGTCATCAATAATGTTGACGTCTCTTGTGAGCAGGATCCTGCCGCCATCAAGCAAGCCTTGGTGCGTCAGCTGTTCAGCCCGGTTCGCTGGACTGAAACGGTAGAGCGCATGGCAAACGACGGTGTTACCCTCGAGATCGAGATGGGCCCGGGCAAGGTATTGACCGGCCTGGCCAAGCGTATCGATGCGCGAGTGGAAGGTATTCACGCCAACGACGCCGCCTCGTTCGAGCAGGCACTGGCCCAGATCAAGTAAACAGGAGCAAGTCATGAGTTTTACCGATAAGGTTGTGTTGGTCACTGGCGCCAGCCGTGGCATTGGTCGTGCGATTGCGGAGATGTTTGCTGCTCGTGGCGCCAAAGTCGTGGGGACCGCGACCAGCGAGAGCGGTGCCGAGGCGATCAGTGCTTACCTGGGTGAACAAGGCTGCGGCATGGCACTGAACGTGACCAGTCAGGAATCTATCGAAACCGTCTTCGCCGCCATCAAGGCGCGTTTTGGCGACATCGACATCCTGATCAACAACGCCGGCATTACCCGCGACAACCTGCTGATGCGGATGAAGGATGACGAGTGGAACGAGATCATCGACACCAATCTCACCTCCCTGTACCGTCTGAGTAAGCCGGTATTGCGTGCCATGATGAAGAAGCGTAACGGTCGCATCATCAGCATCGGTTCCGTGGTCGGCACCATGGGCAACGCCGGTCAGGTCAACTATGCTGCTGCCAAGGCTGGTCTGGTTGGCTTTACCAAGTCGCTGGCCCGTGAAGTGGCATCTCGTGGCATCACGGTGAATGCGGTTGCTCCCGGTTTCATCGAGACCGACATGACCAAGGCGCTCAATGAAGAGCAGCGCGCCGGCATCATGAATCAGGTGCCTGCTGCCCGTTTGGGCGATCCGAAAGAAATTGCTGCCGCTGTGGTATTCTTGGCATCGGATGATGCCGCCTATATTACCGGCGAAACCCTGCATGTTAATGGCGGGATGTACATGGTGTAATCAATTTGTCGTGAGTTCTGTTCAAATTTGCGATAATACGCCGAAGTTTGGCGAATTTCGTGGTTTGACCAGCGGCAAGTCACTTGCAAACTCACGTCAATTGAATACACTACCCCAACCAGACGCAATAGCGTATTTTTAAAGGAAAATTCAGGTCATGAGCAACATCGAAGAACGCGTAAAGAAAATCATCATCGAACAACTGGGTGTTAAAGAAGAAGACGTGAAGAACGCTGCCTCCTTCGTCGACGACCTGGGCGCTGACTCTTTGGATACCGTTGAACTGGTAATGGCGCTGGAAGAAGAATTCGATACCGAAATTCCTGATGAAGAAGCCGAGAAGATCACCACTGTTCAAGCGGCTATCGACTACATCACCGCTAATCAGGAATAAGTTCCTGTTCTGAAAGAAGCGGCCCAAGGGCCGCTTCTTTTATGTTTACCCCTTTCAAAACACCTCTCGGAGACTACCTCAGTGTCAAAACGCAGAGTCGTGGTGACCGGCTTGGGGATGCTTTCCCCGGTAGGCAACACTGCCGAATCCAGCTGGCAAGCCCTGCTCAACGGGCAGAGCGGCATTTCCCTCATCGACCACTTTGATGCAAGCGAGTTCGCAACCCGTTTCGCAGGCCTGGTCAAGGATTTCGACCCCGAAGAGTTCGGCATCAACCGCAAAGAAGCCCGCAAGATGGATCTCTTCATCCAGTATGGCGTGGCGGCGGGTGTTCAGGCCCTGGAAGATTCCGGCCTGATCATCAACGAAGAGAACGCGGAGCGGGTAGGCGTTGCCATCGGCTCCGGTATCGGCGGTCTGGGTCTGATTGAGCAGAACCACAGCAGCCTCATCAATGGCGGCCCTCGCAAGCTGAGCCCTTTCTTCGTTCCGTCCACCATCATCAATATGGTGTCCGGTCATCTTTCCATCATGAAAGGCATGCAGGGCCCGAACATCGCCGTGACTACCGCCTGTACCACGGGTACCCATGCCATCGGCATGGCTGGCCGGATGATCGCCTATGGCGATGCGGACGTGATGGTTGCCGGTGGTGCCGAGAAAGCCTCCACCCCCATGGGCATGGGCGGCTTTGCCGCTGCCAAGGCGCTCTCCACACGTAATGACGAACCGCAGAAGGCGAGCCGCCCCTGGGACAAGGATCGCGACGGTTTCGTGCTGGGCGACGGTGCCGGCGTGTTGGTGCTGGAAGAGTATGAACATGCCAAGGCCCGCGGCGCCAAGATCTATGCCGAGCTGGTCGGCTTTGGCATGAGCGGGGATGCCTATCACATGACGGCCCCTCCCTCGGACGGCGATGGTGGCGCACGCGCCATGAAGAACGCCATCAAGGATGCTGGCATCGCACCCGAGCAGATCGGTTACATCAATGCCCACGGTACCTCCACGCCCCTTGGGGATGTGGCAGAGCTGCGCGGCATGAAGAAGGTGTTTGGTGACCATGCCAGCGCCCTGATGGTCAGTTCCACCAAGTCCATGACAGGCCACCTGTTGGGTGCGGCTGGCGCCATCGAGGCGATCATCACTGTGCTTTCTCTGCGTGACCAGATGGTGCCTCCCACCATCAACCTGGACAAGCCGGATGATGAGTGCGACCTGGATCTGGTGCCGCATGTTGCCAAGGCTGGCAGCTTCGAATATGCCCTCTCCAATTCCTTCGGTTTTGGCGGCACCAATGGCTCCCTGATCTTCAAACGCGTATAATTCGCTCTGGGCGAATGATAAGGCCCGATACGGCAGTATCGGGCCTTTTTTATCGGAGGGATCCCCTTGCTGATTAATGGAATACCCACAGAAACACTGTCAGCCAGGGATCGTGGGCTGGCATACGGTGATGGTCATTTCACAACCATGCTGGTGAGGGAAGGGAAGGTACTCTGGTGGCAGGACCATCTGGCCCGGCTGCAACATGCCAACGCCCGGCTTGGTTTTGGCGAGCACTCCTGGGACCTGCTTGCCGACGAGGCGGCGCAGCTGGCTTCTGGGCAGGCACAGGCTGTCGTCAAGATAATGCTGACCCGGGGCGCCGGTGGGCGGGGATATGACGGCGCAGGCTGTGACACGCCCACTCGCATCGTCTCTTTGGCACCTTATCCTGAGCATTATCATGATTGGCAGCAAACCGGCATCAATGCCTTGGTATGCCAGCAGCATCTTGGGGACAGTCCCATGCTCGCCGGTCTCAAGACGCTGGGGCGCCTCGAACAAGTGATGCTGAAGCGCGAACTTGCTGCGCGCGGCGGGGTCGAAGGTATAGTCTTGAACAGCCGGGGATTTCTGGTAGAAGGGGTCAGCGCCAATCTGTTTTGGCGTCGCGGCAGGACGGTGTTCACACCGGATCTCACCCGCGCCGGGATCGATGGCATCATGCGCAAGCGCGTGATGACGATGCTTAAACAGATGGGCATTGAACTGCGTGTCGTTGAAGCTCCATTGGAGTCACTCTGGCAGGCGGAAGAGGTCTGGCTGACCAATACCCTGATGGGGATTGTCCCGGTCACCAGCATCGGGGATATGCACTATCCCAGTCCGGTATTGATCCGCCGTTTACAGGAGCGCTTGGTCATTGAAGTTTAATCGGCTTTACACCCTGCTCGCGGGGGCGGCACTCTCTGTCGCCGTTGCCGGAGGGTACGTGTATCACAAGTGGCAACAGGTGGAGACGCTCACCAACAAGGGGCCAACCCGCCTCTTTACCGTCGAAAAAGGCGCCCATGCGGCGCGCCTGATTGCCGAACTGGGAGAGGGGGAAACCAGCCCCTGGGCGGTGCGCCTCTGGTTGCGCGGTCATCCCGAACTGGTGGCCATCAAGTCCGGCACCTATGAAATCAAGGAAGGGGCGCCGCTCAAGGAGACTCTCTCTCTCTTTGCTTCCGGCAAGGAGTTTCACTTCAGCCTGACCTTTGTCGAAGGGTCCCGTTTTGAGGATTGGCTGAAGCAACTTTCCAGCGCCCCCTATCTGGAGCGCCTGACTCTGGAGCAGAGCGAAACCGAGCTGGCTCAGGAACTCGGCATCGAAAATGGCAAGCTGGAGGGGTGGTTCCTGCCGGAAACCTACGCCTATACCACTCATGCCAGCGATCTTTCCATCCTGCGCCGCGCCTATCAGGACATGAAAACGTTCCTGGAGGCTTCCTGGGAGAAGCGTCAGGCCAATCTGCCCTACAAGACACCCTATGAGGCGCTCATCATGGCCTCCATCATCGAAAAAGAGACGGGCCAACCGGATGAACGAGCCCAGATTGCCTCTGTGTTCGTCAACCGTCTACGCCTTGGCATGAAGTTGCAGACCGACCCTACCGTCATCTACGGGGTGAAGGAGAGGTACGATGGCAACATTCGCCGCAGCGATTTAACCGACGTGAACCCCTACAACACCTATGTGATCGACGGTCTGCCTCCGACGCCCATCGCCATGCCGGGCAAGGCCTCCATCGAGGCGGCGCTCAACCCCAAATCGACCGACTATCTCTACTTCGTTGCCAAGGGGGGCGGTGCCCACTACTTCTCCAAGACCCTCGATGAACACAATCGGGCGGTGCGTGAATACATATTGAAGAAACCCTAATGTCTAAATTTATCGTGATTGAAGGATTGGAAGGGGCAGGGAAGAGCTCTGCGGTGCGCTATGTGACCGACTATCTGCAAGCCCACGGAGTTGCGCGGATCGAGTGCACCCGGGAGCCGGGCGGCACGCCGCTGGCGGAACGCATGCGGGCCATCGTCAAGGAAGTGCACGACGAGCGCCTGACAGTCGAGGCCGAGCTGCTGTTGATGTACGCCTCCCGGGTACAACTGGTGGAGACCCGGATCAAGCCTGCCTTGGCAGACGGCATCTGGGTAGTGGGCGATCGCCACGATCTCTCCTCCCAGGCCTATCAGGGGGGTGGCCGCGGCATCGATGCGAACCTCATCGGCGCCATCAAACGGGCGGTCCTCGGGGATTTCAAGCCGGATCTGACGCTCTATCTGGACATCGATCCTGCCATCGGCCTGCAGCGGGCCCGCCATCGCGGCGAGCTGGACAGGATTGAGCTGGAGCAGATCGGCTTCTTTGAACGTACCCGCCAGCGTTACCTCGAGTTGGCGGCCGCCGATGATTCCATCCAGATCATCGATGCCGGGTTGCCCCCGGCGCAAGTCAAAGCCGCCATCGAGGCTGCCCTTGAGCATTATCTGGCAAGCGAGGGGCTATGTATCCCTGGCTGATCCCGGATTGGCATGCCCTGAGCGAGACGGCCCGGGCCGGACGGCTCGGGCACGCCTGGTTGCTGCTAGGAGATCCTGGTCTTGGCAAGGAGCAGCTTGCAGAGCGACTGGCGCGACTGCACCTGTGTCAGCATCCACAACGAGGTGAGCCTTGCGGTCAGTGCCACTCCTGCCAACTGTTTGAGAAGGGGCATCACCCGGATCTTGGCACCCTGGGGCCCGAGGGCAAGACCATAGGTGTCGAAGCCATCCGGGAGATTTGCAGCCGCCTCCAGAGCACATCCCAGCTCGGTCGCGGCAAGGTGGTGATCATTCAGGAGGCGGAGCGCATGACGGAGTCTGCCGCCAATGCTTTGCTGAAGACGCTGGAAGAGCCGGCTGGCGACAGTCTGTTGCTGCTCATCGCATCCCGGGTATCTCGCCTGCTCCCCACCATCTTGAGCCGTTGTCACAAGCATGTCTGCCAGCTCCCCTCTGAGGGGGAGACCCTTGCCTGGCTCGCCGAGCAGGGCCATCAGGCCACCCAGGCCCAGGTGCGGATCTGCCAGGGTGCGCCGCTGCGGGTGCTGAGCTACATCGAAGCACAGCAAGATGATGCCAGACGGGCATTGCTCGACGGATTTGTCTCGCTGGCATCGGCCCCCACCCGTGCGGCGAATGTCTGTGCCCAGTTGGCCGAGGATACTCAGGTCCGGCAGCACTGGTTGCAGCTCTTCCTGTGTGATGCCCTCAAGCTTCAGGCTGGCTGCGGCCATCATCAACTGGCAATGCCGGATCTTGCATCACTCAGCCAGCAACTGGCAGAGAAACACTCCAGCGAACGGCTCCTGGAAGCCGAACAGCAGCTGGTTATGCTGAAAGAGGCTTGTCAGCCAGGGCAGCTTTCCAATCCCACCATCCATTTGATGAACTGGCTCAATCGCTGGTTATAAACAAGGTTGTCTATGTTACTCGTTGATTCCCATTGCCATCTCGATCGCTTGAGTTATGGCTCCAAGCAGACCGACATGGCCGATGTACTGGCCAAGGCGGCGCAGCAGAGCGTGGGATATTTTCTCTGCGTGAGTGTGACTCAGGCCCAGTTCCCGACCATGATGGAGGCCATCGCCCCCCATCCCCAGGTGTTTGCCTCCTGCGGTGTTCACCCGCTCAATCAGGATCCCGGGGTGGATGCTGCCTTGCTGCTGACTCAGGCGGCCGATGAGAAAGTGGTGGCTATCGGCGAAACCGGGCTCGACTACTTCTATTCACCGGAAAACAAGGGTGTACAGCAAGCCTCTTTCCGCGAACATATCCGGGTAGCCCGGGCACTGAACAAACCGCTCATCATCCACACCCGGGATGCCCAGGAAGACACGCTGCGGATCATGCGAGAGGAGGGGGCCGAACAGGTGGGCGGAGTGCTGCACTGCTTCACCGAGTCCCTCGAAATGGCCGAGGCCGCGATGGCAATGGGGTTCTATATTTCCATCTCGGGGATAGCCACTTTCAAGAACGCCTCAGCCCTGCAGGCCGTGGTCAAGGCGTTGCCCCTGGAGCGACTGCTGGTTGAAACCGACTCTCCCTATCTGGCACCGGTTCCGCACCGGGGGAGGGAGAACGAGCCGGCCTTTGTTCGCGACGTTGCCCAATTTATCGCGGATCTTCGCCAGATTCCGCTCGCTGAATTGGCGGAGGCCACCAGCCACAATTTCTTCGAATTGTTCAAGTTGGCAAAGCGATAACAGACAACGCCCCGCATAGCGGGGCGTTTTACTATGACAATCTGCACTATCACGCCATCCAAAAACAATCATGCCAAGTTGTTATCTCTCACTTTGTATGGTGGATGCTGACGAGATCAAATCGCCAGCACCTGATAAAACAGAGCAGGGGTGACAGAATGCTTGAGGAATAAATGAGGGGCTGAAATGGGTTAAAAGCACTCTTCATAAGTATCGATAATATTCATTATCGATACTTGATAGATCTGGATGATCCTGTAAGATCCACCGAAACTCCGCTTTAAATCATAGAGTTAAGTGAACTACCCAAGCCTTCAAAACCCAGTTCAGCAATCCTTGCAAAGCGTCTTCGATCCTCAGCTGAACAGCCGGGCAAGACGCTTCCTGCGCAGCGCCAAAGCCGACTCCACCCTCAATGCCTATCAGGCAGATACCCGTATCTTTGTCTCCTGGTGCCAGCTCCACGGGCTGGAGCCCTTGCAGACGACACACCACGACATCATGAATTTTCTGGCGGATCAGGCCGACGGCATCCTGGCCAACTGGGTCTGGCTGGACAAAGAAGAAGGGAAGGGGGAGCTTCGCAACGGGGAACCTCGCAAACCGGCCACCCTGGTAAGACGGCTTGCCGGCATTCGCTATGCCTTCAAGCAGAAGGGGATCCACCCCATGCCGACCGAGCATGCGGAGATAAAGGAGATGATGCGGGGCATAGTACGGCTCGGTGATAACCGCAAACGCAAAACGGGGGCGCTGACCCTGAAACCATTGGCCTGCGTGCTGGACGAGATAGATACCAGCAACCTGGCGGGACTTCGGGATTACACCCTGTTGCTGCTGATGTTCAGTGGCGCCTTGCGCCGATCGGAAGCGGCCAGGATCGAGGTGGATGACGTGCAGTTTGTGGGGCAGGGGATACGCCTTCGTCTCAAACCAAGCAAACATCAGCTCCATGAATCGGAGATAGCACTCATTCCGGGCATCCGGTATTGCCCAGTGTCTGCATTGCAACAATGGCTGAAAAAAAGCCGGATTGCTGAGGGCCCCCTGTTTCGCCGGATGAATCGCTGGGAACAGCTGATGGCAGACCCCCTGGGGCCGCAAGGTATCAACCTGATGATCAAGCGGCGAACCGGCCAGGCCATCGACGATCTCCACGTCAGTGGCCACAGTTTGCGGCGGGGGTTCATCACCTCTGCGGTGACGGCGGGCAAACCGATGAACAAGATCATCGAGGTGACCCGACACAAGGACATGCGCACCTTGCAGGAATATTTCGACGATGCCCACAAGTTCTCCGATCACGCCCTGGATGGGTTGTTATAGCAAACCGCGCCCCTGCTTTTTTTATGTTAAATGATATCCTGTTGATCTGGTGATATATTCTTGTCGTCCTCCACAGACATCATGACGGTGGGAGAGTCGTAATCCGATTTACTTTCGTAGAAGATGCCAACGAAAAATGAGAGATAACATTCACGATATAGACATGTCGGAAGGTCACGATAGCCAGGAATTGAAGAAAAGCGCTGCGCAAGAGAATGCCGAACGGCAGCGCCAGCACGTGAAGCGCAAGCAGGAAACCCACAGCCGGTTGCAATGCTGGATAAGCAATCGTCATGCAGAGAGGTTGGCCATGCTGGGGCAACAACTGGAAGACAGTCAGGCCTCCATCATCGAGCAGGCAATCGATCTGCTCTATCAGCACGAACTGCAACAAACGACCAACGCGCAGCAGAGCGATGTCCCCGAGTCGGCAGACATGCTCGAATAGACGATGGCGTCGTGTCGGCATGGTTGAAAAAGGAAGACAAAAAAAGCCAGGTACGAATTCCTTGTACCTGGCATAGGGGAATTGGCTCCTTGCAGAGCCGTGCGCTAACTGGTATGCGGATAGCCTTAAGCTTAGACAAGGCTCTAGGCATTTCAAGAACCGGGTAAAAGTTCAACCAGAGTGGGGGTTTTTCAGACTCGAACAGGCGCTATTATTGCTCGAGCGACCCACTCTCACGCATTGAACAGGTTGTTGTCCCGTACCAGCTCCCGGGGCAGGGCATTTTTGATGCGACTCCCCACCCATTTCCCCATGCCGAGCGGGTGCCCCTGGTAACGAACGATCACTTCCCCAGTCCCGGCATCCTGCTCTGGCCAGACATCTCGTCCCATCATGAATTCACGGGCATTGGCGGCATCCAGCTCGACGCATCCCTTGCTCGCCTCATGGCCGTAAGCCAGAGCCCATTCATGGGTCAATCGATATCCCTTCTTGAAGGTCTCAGCCAGCTTGATGCCGATGCGATCGAAACGTAGCTTCCCCTGTACCAGCTCGAAGGCGTGAGGGAAGAGCCAGATCTCGTCATTGCGGCCAAACAGTTGGCCATGGGGCACGATGCCAAAATTCCCTTCAATCTCCCGCAGCATGGGGCCGGCCTCTTTCTCTGGCAGCGGCGAGAAGGGGAACTTGCCGAGCTTGCCCGGTTTGAACATGGTGTTGGGCACGGAGTGATGCTTGCGCAACCGGGCGACGAAAAAGCCTTCACTGTCGAAGATCTGGGGCCAAACGTGCAGGTATCCCTCCGGCGTACAGGCTTGCTCCGCCCCCGGAAAGAGATCGGCCAACGAGTCAAAGCTGAAGGCATCACCGAACTTCTCTTGCAGTGACTGACAGACGTCCTGGTTCTCTTGCAGGCTCAGGGTGCAGGTGGAGTAGACCAGTACGCCGCCGGGTTTGAGGGCGTGAAAAGCGCTCTCCAGCAGGCCACGCTGCACCGCGGCAATCTCGTCGATGCTCTCGAGACTCCAGTTGCGCAGCGCGTCTTCATCTTTTCGCACCGTCCCCTCGCCGGAGCAGGGGGCGTCGAGCAGGATGGCGTCGAAGGTTTCAGGCAGCCATTGGCCAAAGACCTTGGCATCGAAATGGGTCATGCCGACGTTGGTCACACCGCAGCGCTGGATATTGGCGCTCAGCACTTTCAACCTGCTGCTGGAAAACTCGTTGGCGATCAGCATGCCGCGGTTTTCCATCAGCGCCGCGATCTGGGTAGTCTTGGAACCAGGGGCGGCGGCCGCGTCCAGCAACATGCCATCCCGTCTGGTTTGCTCACTGGCAAAGAGCGCCGTCACCGGCAACATGGAGCTCGCTTCCTGGATATAGAAGAGGCCGCACAAATGCTCGGCCGTGTTGCCAAGGGGAACGCTCTCATCGCTGCGGGTGAGCCAGAAGCCGGCTACACACCAGGGCACGGGATCCAGCTGCCAGCCAAGCGGCGCCATGCGGGCGACAAACTCGGATACCGGGATCTTGAGGGTGTTGACCCGGATGCTGCGCCGCAGCGGCTGCCGGCAACTCGCCACGAATGCCTCCATGGAGAGATGGGATGGCATGAACTCCGCAATGTGACGCAGGAAGTGATCGGGGAGGTAGGTGTTGTCGTGCACGGCGCAATCTCGCTGACCCAAAATGAGGGGCGACATCTTACCACAGTGCGCGGCCCTTCTTGATGGGGGAGTCCATGAGGCCATAAAAAAACCGGCACAAGGCCGGTTTTTGACGAACAGGGGAATAACTCAGGGCAAGATGCGGGGGCTCCACTCCAGCCACTCTTTCTCTGCCTTGGCATGAAGCGGATAACGATGGCCCGCCTTGACGGTCGCGCCCATTTCCCGCTCCGGCGTATTGAAGGCAATCCCGCCTGCCAGCAGGCTTTGCACCGTTTCGACCTCGATGGTGCCACCGGTCAGCCCGATATCGGCCTTGACCCCGGAGACATTCCAGAAGCGGCTATTGGCGCGTATCAGATGGGCGTACTGTCCATCCACATTCACATCGATCAGTACCTCGCTGCCATCCCGGGCCAGGGTCACGCCGGTGACGCTGCCCACCACCATCTTGCGAAACAGCAGGGGGCTGCCCACGCTGATGCCATCGACGGAGGGGCTCTTGAGGGTCAGGGCAAGACCGGCGGGGCCACTCTGGCTCAAGGGGAAGGTCTCCTTGCCAGCCCCCCGGCCCGGAGTCGCCTCCACAAAGGCCCCCTTGATCAGGGTATCGAGGTGGGCAACGCCCCCCAGCCCGACCTTGGCCTGCACCAGGGCATAGCGCGCCCCGGATTGCAGGAAGCGCGCGGCATATTGCTCATTCAGCTCGGCCTTGAAGCTTACCTGGCCCAGGGTCGGATCCAGTTCCACCTGCTCCACCTTGCCGATGTCCACTCCGCGATAGCGGATGGGGCTGCCGACCCCGAGACCCGGGTTGTGATCCGCCGTGAGCGTGAGGGTGCGCACCTGGGAGCTTGCCTGCTCCTTGCTGTCAAAGAGCTGATGACTGCTGCGACCTGTCCCCAGCTTGTCGAATTCAATGGCACCACGCAGCAGGGTGGCGAGGTTCCCCATCTTGACCTGCACGCCGTCGAGCCGGATCTTGCCGTCGATGGCGGCCTTCTTCCAGAACTGGGGTTGCTGCTTGAGTAAAGGAGCATAGATGGCATCGATCTCCAGGGTGATGGCCACCCCGCGACCATCGGCATCCAGCGCCTTGACCTTGCCCGCTTCCAGTCCCAGGTAGAAGACGGGGGAGCCCACACCGATCCCATCAGCCTGAGCGGCACGCAGCGTCCAGCTGACCGCTTTGGCATGGCGGCTCCCAAGCAGGGCCAGCTCCTGGCTGGGGTAGAGGCGGTCAATCCTGTCACCCTTCGCAGCCTGTACCAGCTTGATGCCCCCCGCCAACCAGGCACTGGCCGGGCTGGTCTCCACCTTGATACCGCTGAGGTCCGCCTCCACCTGCAAGGGGGCGGCGCGATAGAAGCGAGCCCGTTGCAGCAGATGGCGATAACGCTCGTTCACCAGCAACTCGACACTGGCATTGCCGCCGGCATCCAGGGTCAGTGCCCCGAGCTGACCTATCTGCAACCCCTTGAACCAGAGCGGAGCCCCTTCGCTCAAACCGGCGAGATCCTCGGCCTGCAGGGTCAGCTTGATGCCGCCGCGCTGTGCCTGGCTCTCCAGGGTCATGGTGTTGACCCGTTTACCAGGTTCATAGTCCAGACGAATGGCGGGCCCGGCCAGCAGGCGATCCGCGTGCTTGATCCCGGCAGGGGAGAGAGAGACCGTCTCCCACACCAGACGACTCTTGCCGGTCACCCGGAACGCCTGTTCGGGGTTGATGAGGGCCGTCACGCTTCGCCCTTGCTCGGTGAGGCGAATGGGGTCGATGCGTCCAATCTCGATGCCCTCATAGAGGATGGGCATCCCTTCCTTGATGGGCAGAGTCCCCGCCTGGATGGTGATGCGCTCACCCCGGGCGGCCTCGGCCAACCCCTTGTAGAGGATGAAATTGACCCCCTTTTGCGCCACGGGAGAATCCTTGGGGGAGTCAAACGCAATGCCGCCGCTCAGGATGGAGGTGAGGCTGCCCGCCTCCACGCTGACGCCAGCCAGGCTGAAGGAGCCTTTGATGCCGCTGATGTTCCAGAAGCGGGTATCCGCCTTGACGAGGTGCTCGAAGCGCGGCTCGATCACCAGATCCAGGATCACGTTCTGGTTCTCTTCCCCAAGACGGGTGTTGATGACACTGCCCACCTCCAGCCCGCGGAAATAGATCTTGGCGCCGATGCCCACCGACCCCAGAGAATCGGCTGTCAGGTGCAGGGTTCGCCCTTGGGCCTGATAACCGGGGGGAGGGCCATCCAGGGCATCGAACTCATCCTCCAGCGGGTTGTTCTCCCGTCCGGGTTGCAGGTTGATGTAGTTGCCGGACACCAGGGTGTCCAGGCCGGAGATCTCGGTCAGTGACGCCTTCGGACTCACCAGCCAGAAGTCGGAGCCCTTGCGTATGAGGGAGCGGGCACGGCTGTCCACCTTGGCCAGCACCGCAATCTTGCGACCATCCTGTGCCAGTTCAAGCTCCTGGACCACGCCGATGGCGACCCCCTGATAGCGCAACTGGGTCTTGCCCGGCAAGATACCGTTGCCCTGGGCAAAGTTGATGCGAATGAGTTGACCACTGCTCGTCCACTGCTGGTAGAGAAAGCCTCCCGCCAGCAAGAGGGCGATGAAGGGCAGCAACCAGACCGGGGATAACCAGCGGTGCTTCTCAATGACGGGCTCAGCCCCGACCATACCGACTCCTTACATTGGCTGTGATGCACAGCGCGTTCGACACAAAAAACATTAACGGGCCGCCTTGTCCCACAACAGGCGGGTATCGAGCATCCTGGCCGACATCATGGTGAGCACCACCACGCCGGCGAATGCCGTCGCCCCGGGGCCGGCACGCACGTTGAGTAGCACGCCGCGATCCACCAGGGCCACCATCAGCGAGATGACGAACAGGTCCAGCATGGACCAGCGTCCGATGAAATCGATGATGCGGTACATGACGAGCTGGCGTTTGCGGCGCACCGGCTTGCTGCGCTGCAACTGCCAGCAGATCCAGCCAAGACCCAGGATCTTGCCGATGGGCACGATGATGCTAGCCGTCAGTACTATGGTGGCGATGCCGGACATCTTGCTGCGATAGAGCGCCATGATACCGCTGAAAATGGTATCGGACTGCAATAATCCCTTGTTGTAGAAGTGGGTGATGGGCAGCAGGTTTGCAGGCAACAACATGAAGGTGGCCAGCGCCAGCAGGCCCCATGACCAGGCGAGGGAATGGGGGATGCGCATCTGCAAGGGGGTGTGACAACGAGGGCAGCTCATGCCGTGTTGATGGCGCACCAGCAACCCGCAGGTATGGCAGCGGCAAAGCCCCAGTTCACGGGCGCTGATCGGGGACATGGTCCGGCTCCCGGGAGGCGTGTTGCAGCGGAATCCGCTCCCAGTAAGGGGCAGGATCAAAGAGGATCAGCAGCGTCATGTTGAGCAGCATCAGACAACCCAGGCTCAGCAGACCGCCTCCCAGGCGCACGTCGGCGATGTCGATAAGTTTGAACAGGGCGACCAGCAGGCTGACGATGTACACCTCCAGCATGGCCCAGTGGCGAAATACCTCGACCGCTTTGAGGGTCCACGCCAGCAGATGCCAGCGCTTGGCCAGGCCGGAGGCGAGGGCAAAGATCCCGAGCAGCAACCCTGTCGGCGCCAGCACGGCGCACCAGAGCACCAGTGTTGCCACCCAGAGCTCGCTCTCGGCATACAGCATCATAATTCCCTTGATCAGGTTGGCGTCCGAGTTCACGCCCGCCAGACGAAGATAGATCAAAGGCTCAAAAAACGCGGAAGGCAGCAACAGGAATCCGGTGATGGTCAGCGCCATCAACTGGGAAGGGCGAAAGGCATAGCGCCCATACAGATGCTGATGACAGCGGGGGCAATGGGCGTGACGGCGCAGCGGCAGCAACTTGCGTTCGATCAGCAAGTCACAGGCCGGACAGACAATCACCGAGTGCGGATCCGACATACGATTCAACCTGTTGAAGGAATTGATGAAATTTACCTTAAAACGCCTGCCCTGTCTTGCCGCGCTGCACAGCCCCCTTTGAAAAGACGTGTTTTCCGGTGTGAACTGGCCGCCGCCAGCCAAGCAGGGGCTGGCGATGCATGCCGACATGCTGAGGGTATTTGCAATACTGTATATACGTACATATACTTGCAATCACAATCATCAGGAGGGCGCCGCGATGGCCGTTGAGATCAAGTATGTTGTGGTACGTGGGGGAGTGGAGAAGATGACCTTTGCCAGCAAGAAAGAGGCGGATGCCTATGACAAACTGCTGGACACCGCCGATGAGCTGATGACACTGCTGGCGGGCGCGCCGGTCGCGCTTGCACCGGAACAGCAGGAGAGTCTGGCCTTTTATCTGGCCGAGCAGCGGGATCAGTTGCAGCAGGTATTGCGCGGTGGAAAAGGGCAGGGGAATCCATCCAAAGAAGACAAGCAGGATACTGAACTGCCAAAGGGGAAGCCCCTGAAGAGCGTGGCTTGAGACGAAAGGGCGGGGAAGGGGATGTGAGGCAGAAGCCGCTCTCTCATTCATGAAAAGTGCAACTTAAGTCATTATCGCGGCTATTTTCCCCGAGAATTTTCCAACCACACTGCATATTCATTGAATATGCCGATTGCTCGTGATCATGGGGTATCACAGCAAGATGCCTCAGGTCGTTGCCCCCAAGGCGCACTGCAAGCCCTGATGCCGATAACCCCATTTATCGGCATCAGGGGGTTACGGCCCCGTTCAAAACATTCAACCGACATCACACACCATCATGACTCATCCAGCACTTCCACCCGCCATGCCACTGTTCGATAGCGTGGACCACCTTGAAGCGGGCAATCCCCAGGTCAACCAGTACCTCGCCACCCTGAGTCTTGGCAAGGTCCCCGACGCGGGGATCGTGTATGAGCTGGCCGTCGACTGGCTGCTGGAGCAGCGCCACAGCGAAAACAACTACAAGACCTATCGCAGTGAGCTGACCACTTTTTTGCACTGGTGTTTTTGCGAGGTGGCCATCAGCCCCAGGGATCTCACCAGGCGCATCATGATGCGCTATCTCGACTATTGCCAGGCGCCACCGTCCGGACTGATTGCCTACCGCAACGTCGCCCAGTTCGTGCTCGACAAGGAGTGGGGGGAACGGTTGCCAAACCCCCTGTGGCGTCCGTTTCTTGGCAAGCGGGAACTGGGCCGGGAGCTGCCGTATCGACTGAGTGAGCAGGCGATGAAGACAAAACTCGCCATTTTGTCCGCCTTCTTCCAGTTTCTCATCCAGGAGGAGTACATGGATCGCAATCCGGCTCTCCTGCTGCAGCGGGTTAAACGTGCGGGCCCCCAGGAGGCTGGTGAAGACGCGCAATCCTTCACCGAACTGCAATGGTCCTATGTGATGCAAGCCGCCGAACAGCTCGCTGCCGAATGCCCGGCACAACATGAGCGCAGCCGCTTTCTCATCTGTCTGATGTATGCCTGTTATCTGCGGATTTCCGAGGTGGCGGCCAGGCCGGGTTTCAGCCCCGTCATGGGCCAGTTTCGACGTGACGCCAAAACGGGCGTCTGGGGTTATGACATTCCCCGCAGCAAAGGCGGTAAACGTCGCACCGTGGCCGTTTCTCAGGCTCTGCTCGAAGCCCTGGCTCGCTATCGTACCTTTCTTGGACTTTCGCCACTGCCGGCCCCCGGAGAGCAAACCCCGCTGTTCGTACGCCACAAGGCGGCGGCCCATGGCCGCGAACAAGGTGAACTCAATGCCAATCTGGGTATCCGCCAGCTACGAGACCTGGTAATGGCGGTATTTGAACAGGCCGCAAGCCTCGCCGAACAAGACGGTTTTGATCAGGATGCCGCTGAAATGCGAACCCTGACGCCGCACTCCATTCGCCACACCGGTATCACCCATGACATCAATCTGCACGGCCGGCCTTTATCCCACGTACAAGCCGATGCGGGACACGATAGCATCGACACCACCTCCAAGTACCTGCACACCGGCAACCGGGAACGTCACGAGAGTGCCAGCCGCAAGCCGCTTGACCACTTGCTCGACCAGGACCGTACATATGATTGATAACCAGTGGTGAACAATAAAACTGCACTCATAACCAAGACGCGGGACCTAAAGACAATCCTTGATTGATCATGCCCTGGGACTCATAAAATACGACACCGCGCATAATGTATATTATGTTAAATGATATATCTTGGTATTCTGTCACCCTCAACCGAACTGTGTATAATGGTGGCAATTGATCCTATCCCCGACCGGATGTCTTAAGTGGCTGAATTAACATCAGAACAATTAAAACCCGCTTTCTCGATTGAGCAGTTCCCCACACTTGGCGAACTCGACCCCATGCCGTTTGCCGCCCTGCAACCCAGAGCGATTTCGGGTATCAAACGGCTGGCCAGTTTTGATGGTGACTGCCCGGTCATGATCCTCAACGGTTTCCCCGGTGCAGATTACGAGAATGTCTGCCAGACCCTGATCGCCTCTTCGAATGGCAAGGATGGCGACCTGTTCGATCTCTGTTATACCGAGAATCTCAACAACCCTTTCAAGCCCATCTGGCTGCGCCTGCAACCGGGCTCGGGTTTCGAGTTCTGCGAAATGGTCGGTGAGCTGCTCAAGCTGATGAGCCACCACCTCGACGCCGAGCGGCTGGTCACCCGGATCATCCGCAAACAGAACAACGACCCCAAGATCGTGGATTTCCTCTCCGATCTGGCCGCCCATGTCGCCCAGGGCCTCGAGTTCCAGCACCCGGTGCTAATCAACCTGCTGATCCATCATGAGGATCAGCAAGCCCCTGTCGTCTACGGCCGTGACCTGAACTGGGATACCTTGTTCGGCTCCATCAACTATCAGACGGAACAAGGCTCCGTTTACGCCAACCAGCACCTTTTGGAACCTGGTCTGCTGCGGGAAGCCAACGGTGGTTACCTGATACTTCAGCTCGATGAGCTGCTGGATCAGCCTCATCTCTGGTTCAAGCTCAAAAACGCCATGCAAAAAGGCGAGCTGGACTGGAATGCCTATCAGGAAGGCAAGACGCTGACGCCGTTCTTCACCCCGGAAGCGACCCCCATCCGGTTCAAGTTGATCCTGGTCGGTGACAGGCTGGACGTGGCGGAATTCCAGATGCTGGACAGGGACATGGCGGAGCGCATCTTCCTGCGTGCCGATCTGGTCTCCGAAGTGAACATCGAGGAAGATCTCCCCGCCTTCCTGCAATATCTCGCCTGGCTGCGAGCGCGCTGGGCGCTGCTGGATTTCACGCCAAGTGCCCTCCTCGCCCTCTGTCGCCATGCCAGCCGCCTGTGTGACCACCAGGAGTGGCTATCCCTCTCCGAGGTACAGCTCGGCGCCATCATGCGCATGGCCGACAGCCTGGCCCGCGAGCTGGAAGCGACCTGCGTCACTGACGAACATATCCTGCTCGCCCTGGAAGAGCAGGATTACCGCCTCAACTATCTGGTGGAGCAATCGGATCAGGGTGTCATCGACGGCCAGATCCTGCTGCAGACCGACGGTGAAGAGGTTGGCCAGATCAACGGCCTTTCCGTCATCCAGGTGGCCGGCCATCCCTATGACTTCGGGGAGCCGGTACGCCTCACCGCGACCGTCCACCTCGGGGATGGCGATGTGGCTGACATCGAGCGCAAGGCGGAGCTCGCCGGTCACATTCACGCCAAGGCCATGATGATCATCCACGGTTACCTCTCCAACAAGTTCGGTGCAGAGAACCCCTCGCCGCTCTCGGCCAACCTGGTGTTCGAGCAGTCATACCACGAGATCGATGGTGACAGCGCCTCCCTGACCGGCCTGTGTGCCCTCCTCTCCGCCCTCGCCCGCCAGCCCATCTATCAGCACTTCGCCGTGACCGGTGCGGTCGACCAGTTCGGCAATGTGCAAGCCGTTGGCGGCGTGAACGAGAAGATTGAGGGCTTCTTCCGGGTGTGCAAGATCCACGGTCTCACCGGCAAGCAAGGCATTCTGCTGCCCGGCACCAACGCCCAGCAGCTCAACCTCTCTGATGAAGTGATCGCGGCAGTAGAGGCCGGCCAGTTCCACATCCACCCGGTGGATCACGTGGAAGAGGCTATCGAGCTGCTCACCGGCTGCGTTGCTGGCGAACCGGACATGCCGGATACCCTGTTTGGTCGCATCCAGGAGAGACTTGACGAACTCAATGGCACGGCAACCAAGAGTGGCGGCCTGCTGCGCAGCCTGCTGGATCGGCTGCTTGGCCGTTAAATGAAGTGATCGGAGTTGTTTAGCGAACAGCTGTAAGCTAAATTGGCCCGGCTTTGACCCATATGAAGGATAAACAGCGTGACCCTAGATAACGACACCACTGATCCCCGCCTCTCCCTGTGCGAACAAGGCAAAGAGTCCTTTACCCGTGAAGAGCTGCTTGCCTGCAGCCGTGGCGAATTATTTGGTGAAGGTAACAGCCAGCTGCCCGCCCCCAACATGCTGATGATGGATCGCATCGTCAAGATCAACGACCATGGCGGCGAGCACGGCAAGGGTGAAATCCTGGCTGAACTCGATATTACGCCGGATCTCTGGTTCTTCGACTGCCACTTCCCCGGCGATCCCGTCATGCCCGGCTGCCTGGGCCTGGATGCCATGTGGCAACTGGTCGGCTTCTTCCTGGGCTGGAAAGGGGGTCCTGGCAAAGGACGTGCGCTGGGTGTCGGTGAAGTCAAGTTCACCGGCCAGATCCTGCCGACGGCCAAGAAGGTCACCTACAAGATCACCTTCAAGCGCGTCATCAACCGCAAACTGGTCATGGGCATTGCCGATGGCGTCGTGGAAGTGGATGGTCGCCCCATCTACAGCGCCACCGATCTGAAAGTGGGCCTGTTCAAAGACACCACCGCATTCTGATCCTGCTCCTGGGTGAGCAGAGACAACGTAAAGGGGCCACGATGGCCCCTTTCCTTTTGTAATGAGTGATGAAGTATCGGTTACTTCATGAAGAGGCCTGAGCCTCGCCCTTCCATGGCATCGCGCCAACCACCAAGCCAATGGCCCCTTGCATCCAGGCACTGGTACGGACACGCTTCTTTCTGTTTGCCGACTACGCCAGCCTGATAACCACGAGCGCGAGCTCTCTCCAGACGGTCCCGTTTCTGTCTCTTCATCATCTACGACCCTCTTCGTGGAACAAAAAAAGCGACCAGTTTTTCACCGGTCGCCTTCATTTTTACCCCAGGGGGGAGGCAGGGTCAAACAAAAAATTCCATGCTATTCAGGGGTTGTGACACAAGATACTGAACTGCATTAATTTTTGATGACACTTATTTATCGCTGATAGCGACGCAGCCAGGCAAAGGGCAGCGCCAGCAGAGTCAACCAGAACAGGCTGCCGCCACCGCCCTCGCCACCATCCTGACCGGTCTGGTTGTTGACCGGCGCATTGCTGACCACATAGCTGGCCGGGGCATTGCCCTGATAATCCGCCACGGCCGGCGTCAGTTTGACGGCGACCACGGTGGCGTTGGCGCGTTTGTTGAGGTCGCTCTCGCTGTCATAGCGATACGCCGTCGCGGCAATGGTGCCGTCGCTGCTGATGCCGCTGGCGTAAGCGATGTGATAGTACTTGCCGTTCTGGGCACACTGCTTGTTGCCGGCGTCATCCTTGCCACAGATGAGATCGTTCAGATACCAGCTGTTGGCCGGGGCGGCCGCGTTCAGCAGGAAGGCTTCCTGCATGCGGTTGGTGCCATTGACCACTGGTTGGGTCTGATGGCGGGAGTCGCGCCAGCCGACCACCATGTTGTGCTCGTTGATGGCGGCCGCTTCCGAGCCTGCCCCCGAGACCGGCTTGTCCTGGAGAGGAAGGCTGGCCGCCGTACCCGGCTTGCTCAGGTTGAACAGGAACATCTCCACCGGGCGGTTCTGTCCCTTGTTGATGCGATAGCGCTGGTTGCCGATCACGTAGCCGTTGTCGTTGACGGCCACGGCCCAGCTGTGTTGCAGCTTGGCATCGTCCTTGCCAGGCTCGCCATCCGGCAGCGGGATGATCTTGGTGGTGCCCACGGTGCCGGTAGCCGTATCCAGGGTCCAGTAGCTGGCGAGGTTGCGACCATCCAGATCACCGGTGCCCACCTCGCCGGTGGAGCTGTAGCCCACGCCGTAGAGGGTGCCGTTGTACTTGGCCACGCCCAGTGCAGAGGCGGTTTGCAGCACCTCGTCACGCTGATGGCCATAGGTGCCGGCCTGCATCAACTTGTTGAACCCGCCCGAGCTGTTGAGCAGCCAGAAGCTCGCCTGGGTATCGACCCCGGGGCAGTAGCGGAAGTCACCGTACTGGCTGTCATTGCCCGTCTCGAAACACCACTTGTAGAAGTCACCGCCCACCTTGTGGCGATACTTGTCGCTGGCCGCGGTACCGGTCACCAGATACTGACCGTTGTCCAGCTTCTTGATGGAAGTGGGTACGCTCAGGCCGTGGGTGCTGGCCGCATCCTTGAGCTCGACCGGGTTGCCGTCATTGACCACGGCAAAGGCGGTGCGCAGCTTGCCATTCATCTTGTAACCGACCCGATCCTCCGGGACATCCCCGAGGGCCGTCACCAGGCCATCAACCTCGGAGCTGGTCACGTAGCCCAGGTTGCTGCGTTGATCCACCTTGTCCAGGAAGTCGCGACGCCACTGGTAGGCAAAGCCCGAGTTGTCGCTCCAGAAGGAGTTGCAGACCGAGTTGGAGAGCATGCAACCCTGCTCGAAACGGAAACGATCCACCAGGAAGTCGGCAAACCGCACGGTGGAGAAGTATTCCGCCATGTTGTTTTTGGTGTTGAGCCCGATGAGGCCGTTGGCATCGCCGCTGATCCCGCTGGCATAGCCTTTGACTTCGTCATCGACGATGGTGAAAAAGGAGCTTTGTGCCGCCTGCGCGTTGAGGCTGGCGCCGACCAGGATGGCCAGCATGGATAATTGCTTTTTCATCTACTTCCTTAGTCTTGATGTTTCAACGCTTCCAACTCCTCCCAACGGGAGAAGGCGTGTTCCAATGCGGCCTCTGCCGCATTCAATGCATCCAGTTTGGGCTGGGTCTGCTCTGCTGGCAGAGAGAAGAAACCGGGGTGGTTAATCTCGGCCTGCAGGGCATCGAGTTCCATTTCCAACTGTTCCAGCCGGGCTGGCAGATTATCCAGCTCCAGTTGCAACTTGTAAGAGAGTTTTCGTGTTTTTTTCGCAGGCTCCGCTGCCGACGCGACAGGCTCTGCCACCTTGACCGGGGCCGGCTTGGCCGTCTGTTGGGCGGCCTGCAGGGCTCGTGTGGCCATCATGTCGGCGTAGCCCCCGACATAATCGCTGATCCGACCATCCCCTTCAAACAGCCAGCAGCCGGTCACGGTATTGTCGATGAAACGGCGATCGTGGCTGACCAGCAGCAGGGTCCCCGGGTAATCGGTGAGCAGCTCTTCCAGCAATTCCAGCGTTTCGACATCCAGGTCGTTGGTTGGTTCATCCAGAATCAACAAGTTACTGGGCTTGAGGAAGAGTTTGGCCAACAGTAGACGGTTTTTCTCGCCCCCTGACAAGGCCTTGACCGGGGTGCGCGCCCGCTTGGGCTCGAACAGGAAGTCCTGCAGGTAGCCGAGGATGTGGCGGGAGCGGCCGCGAACCATCACCTCCTGCTTGCCCTCCCCCACGTTGTCCACCACCGTCTTCTCGGGGTCGAGCTGCTCACGATATTGATCGAAGTAGGCCACTTCCAGGTTGGTCCCCTGGCGCACCGAGCCACGGCTCGCCTCGAGCTGACCCATCAGCAGCTTGATCAGGGTCGACTTGCCGCAGCCGTTGGGGCCCACCAGAGCAATCTTGTCCCCGCGCAGCACCTGCAGATCCAGTCCCTGGAACAGGGTGCGATCACCAAAGTCCAGCCCCAGCCCCTCGGTCTCGAACACCAGCTTGCCGGAGCGGCCCGCCTCGTCCAGTTGCAGCTTGGCCTTGCCCTGCAGTTCCCGGCGCTGGGTGCGCTCCATGCGCATCGCCTTGAGGGCCCGCACCCGTCCCTCGTTGCGGGTACGACGCGCCTTGATCCCCTGGCGCACCCATACCTCTTCCTGGGCCAGCTTGCGGTCAAACTCGGCGTTTTTCAGCTCCTCGACCCGCAGCCACTCCTCCTTGCCTTGCAGATATTCGTCATAGTTACCGGGCCAGGAGGTGATCACGCCGCGATCGAGATCGATGATCCGGGTCGCCAGCTTGTGGATGAACTCCCGGTCGTGGGAGATGAAGACGATGGCGCCGCGAAAATCCTTGAGGAACTCTTCCAGCCAGTTGATGGCATCGATGTCCAGGTGGTTGGTCGGCTCGTCCAGCAGCAACAGATCCGGGTCACACGCCAGGGCGCGGGCCAGAGCCACCTTGCGCAGCCAGCCGCCAGACAGACTGTCGAGCGTCACATCAGGGTCGAGATCAAGCAGGGTCAGCACCTGATTGATGCGGGTCTCGTACTGCCAGCCGTTCTGATAGTCGAGCTGCTCCTGCAACTGGCTCATGGTGCGAATGTTGGCATCGGAAGGGTCGTGCGCCAGGGCGTGGGAGACATGGTGGTACTGCTTGAGCAGCTCCCCTACCCCGGCCAGCCCTTCTGCGGCGTAATCGAACACGGTGATCTCGCTCGAGGCGGGCGGATCCTGCTCGAGGCGGGTCACTTTCAAATCTTGTTGCAACACCAGACGGCCGTCGTCCAGCGGCAGTTCGCTGGCAATCACCTTCATCAGGGTAGACTTGCCCGCCCCGTTGCGACCCACCAGACAGAGGCGCTCGCCCCGCTCTATGGTGAGCTCGGCATGGTCGAGCAGCGGAAAATCACTGAACGACAGGGACGCGCCGTGCAATGTCAAAAGAGCCATGTTTGTTCCTTGTTGCTTATGAAAAAACGGGCGGCAGCGTGAGTCTGCCCCCGTTTTGTCGTCAAATCCTGCTCACCCCTGTACCAGCCAGCCTTGCAGCTCCCCCAGGGTAAAAGGCCAGCCCAGCTCCCGGCCGGCACTGTCTTGCAGCACCGGGATGCGCACCCGGTAAGCCTCGAGCCAGGCCTCCTCCTCCAGGATGTCGCAACGGCGGGTCTGCGCGGCCATCCCGGCCTGTTCCACCAGCGTCCACGCCTGTTCGCACAGGTGGCAGCCGTCGGTGTGAAACAGGGTCAGCATCAGCCTTGTGCCTCGGCGTGGGTGATGATCCAGCAGTTGTGGATATGCTGGTTGCGCTCGAAGTCCTTGGGCCGGGTCTTGTTCGTGATGTTCTGCGCCTTGAGACCGATGGCGTCAAGGCCGGCCAAGTCCATCTTGAAGTGGCGCTTGTTGTTGGAGAAGACCAGGGTGCCGTCCGCCGCGAGCAGGCGCTTGAGGTGCTGCATCAACAGCAGGTGATCCCGCTGCACGTCGAAGCTCTCGTCCATCCGCTTGGAGTTGGAGAAGGTGGGCGGATCGATGAAGATGAGGTCGTACTGTTCGTCCGCCTCGGAGAGCCACTTCAGGCAGTCCGCCTGCACGAACTTGTGCTCGCGGCCCACCAGCGAGTTGAGGCGCATGTTGTCCTGGGCCCAGTTGAGGTAGGTGCGCGACATGTCCACCGTGGTGGTTTCGCGGGCGCCGCCGAGCCCCGCGTGCACGGTGGCACTGCCGGTGTAGGCGAAGAGGTTCAGGAAGCGCTTGCCCCGAGCCATCTGGCCCAGCATGCGGCGGGTCTGGCGATGGTCGAGGAAGAGGCCGGTGTCCAGATAGTCGTAGAGGTTGACCCAGAGGCGTGCACCGTACTCCTGAACCTCCATCCGGTGCTGCTCTTCGGAGAGCTTCTGGTACTGCTGTTTGCCTTCCTGGCGCTCGCGCACCTTCAGGATCACCTTCTCGCCGTCCATGCCGGTCACCTTGATGGCGGCCTGCACCATGTCCAGCAGACGCTGGCGGGTCTTCTGGGCGGGAATGTCCTTGGGCGCCGCGTACTCCTGTACCACCAGATAATCCTGATAGCGGTCGATGGCAGCGTTGTACTCCGGCAAGTCCGCGTCATAGAGGCGGTAGCAATCGAGGTTCTCCTTGCTCGCCCATTTCTCGAGGGTCTTCAGATTCTTGCGCAGACGGTTGGCAAAGTCCTGGGCCACCTCTTTCTGGGAAGCGACGGCATCGAGGGCGATCTGATAGTTGCGCAGCTGGCACTCGAGGGCGCCGTTGAACAGGCGATACTGCTTGTCGGCACGCAAGCGCAGGCAGCTCAGGAGTTCGGGAGAGGCGGAGAGAATGGTGACCTTCCACCCCTGGAAGCCGCGGCGCAGGGCATCGCCAAGGGCCTGATGCACTTCCAGCAACGCCGGGAATTCACCGAGACGCTCGCCATAGGGCGGGTTGGAGATGAGCATGCCGACCTGACGGCTCTCTCCTTCCACAGCCGGCATCGGCAGCGGATTTTCCAGCTTGGTGACATCGGCCTGCTTGAAGGTAATGAGATGGGCCACGCCGGCGGCCTTGGCGTTGTCACGGGCCTTCATCAGGACCCGGGTATCCGCATCGCAACCGAACAGTTTCACCTCGCAGCGCTGCATGCCGCGCTTGGCACGCACCTGGGCTTCCATCATCAGACTCTGCCACAGTTCACCATCGTGTTGCAGCCAGCGATCGAAACCGAAGCGCTCACGGCGCAGCGCAGGCGCCATGTCGGCAACGATGAAGGCCGCTTCAATCAGCAGGGTACCGGAGCCGCACATGGGGTCCATCATGGGCTCGCCAGCCCAGCCGCTGCGGGCAATCATGGCCGCAGCCAGGTTCTCTTTGAGGGGCGCCTCGCCGGTGCCCTGGCGATAGAAGCGCTGGTGCAGCGCCGGGCCTGACAAGTCCAGCGTGATATTGGCCTTGCCTTTGCCAAGGTGCGCCATGATGCGAATGTCCGGAGACTTCTTGTCCACATCCGGGCGCACGTGGCCGCGCTTGGTGAAGCGATCGACGATGGCGTCCTTGATCTTCAGGGCGCCGTACTGGGTATTGCGAATGGAGGCGTTGGTACCGGTAAAGTCCACCGCGATGGTGGCGGTACCGGAGAAGTGCTCCTCCCAGGGAATGGTATGAGCCCCGAGGTAGAGGTCCAGATCGTCGTTCATCTGGAACTCGGAGAGCACCAGCACGATACGGGAGGCAAAGCGGCTCCACAGACAGGCCTTGTAGCCGATGGCCAGTTCGCCCTTGAAGTGGACGCCGGCCACGGTCTCACGGACCTGCTCCGCACCCAGATTGGTCAGCTCGACGGCCAGCAGGTTTTCCAGCCCCTTGGGGCAGGTTGCAAAAAATTCTTTCATCACGCTCACGGGGATGCCATAAAAATAGTGCCGCATTATACCTTATCGGCCCGCGCTCGGCACTCGAACCTTGGACAAAGGCGCCATATAAACGGCAAGAGGCGCGGCAGACTCTCCCCTCCCCCCTTGCGGGCGACAGGATCCCGCTCTTGGCTGGCAGCTGTCTACCATCACATTCGTAAAGAATTCGAAAATCTTGCCAGGACCAGGCAGAAAATGGTCGTGACGACCAGACGAAGGAAAAAGACAAATATTGACATCCTCCCCCACCTTAGCGCTTCGCGTCACAGGAGGGGGATTCCCATTACTGGGTGATAGCTGCTCGCGCAG